>CBDUUA010000199.1:0-4703 GCA_965370135.1 uncultured Cellvibrionales bacterium | reverse complement strand
GAGTCAATTATGAATAGCCTCAAGTGGACGCTAATTCTGGCGATGTTGTTGCTCGGCGCCTGCGCCACCACGAGCAGCGACTTCGATCCGCCCGTGGTAGACCTGGTCGGCGTGGAGCCACTTGGCTCGGAGTCCGCGGAGCCACGCTTCCTGATTGTACTGCGGGTGGTCAACCCCAATGACAAGGACCTGACGATCAAGGGCATCTACTATGAACTCAGCGCCGAGGGCCACGAATTGTTTACCGGCGCCAGCAACCAGGCAAGCGTCATTCCGGCCTATGGTGAAAATACCGTCACACTCACTGCCGCACCGAGCCTGTTCGGCGCTATCGGGCTATTCAAAAGCCTGATCATCGGCGCCGAAAAGGGCAACATGGACGCCATCAACTACGAGCTGTACACCAAGATATCCGTGGCCGGCATGATGATGCCGCTGCGCATCAGACACAAGGGCAAGCTGGATCTGGGTGCCGGCGCCGGTAATCAAAAGCGTATTTAGGAATTCAAACATTGCACCATTCATCGTTTAATCAAGCCGACTATCAGCAACTACTCACAACCTACCGGGAGCTGCCGCCAGACGAGCAGCGAATCTTACAAGTGCTGGCAGTGGTTTACCTGCCGGCCAACCAGACTGACCTGCAGTCTTTGCTGCGGAAACTGGCGCGATCGGCAAATGAAAGCGCAGATTGGCAGGGCTTGGCAGATACCGTACACAAACACTGGCGTGAACAGCTGCTGGATATCGGCTTATTGCAACGCAAGAAAAACCAGCTAATCTGCCATCCACTACTGCTACAAACGCTATCCCGGGACGCCGTGGAGCAGGGTATCTACGCCGGCGTCGCAACCGAGGTGCTGGCACACTGGCCGGTAGAGAATCGACGCCGGTCTTATTACCAGCAGGTCGACTCACCACTGCAACAGCGGCTGCTGCAGCATGCGTTTTATAGCCGGCGCTATGACGAGGTATTCAAGTTGCTGGGTATCGATGAGCGCTTTTCCATCATCGATCCCCAGCTGTCCGCACCACTAGTCGAGATCTGCACCCTGCCCTGGGATGAGCAGTATTTTTGCCGCCTGCCTGCCGACATTATTTTCCAGGTGTTGGCGCCACAACTGCACCAGGCTTGTTCCGGGCTGGAAAATGTCAGCGAGCAGTTCGAGTTACTTCGAGGCTTGATCGAGCGCGGCGTGCTGACAGCGGCAGGTGGCACCTCCGTCATACTCGCCGAGCAGTTGCTATACCGCGATGACTTCGGTGAAGCCGAGACCTCGCTGGCCTCGGCAGATGGAGCAACAGCCCTCGCTTTACGCTGCTGCTTGCGCTGCCTCCAGGGTGACCATGGTGCGGCGGTGGAAAACTATCAGCTGAGCCTCAAACAGATGCGCAAGGCCACCGGTAAGCGCAGCGACTATATGCGGGGCCTGCCCGCGGTGTGTTATACCCTGTCACTGATGCAAGTCCGTGATAAACAGCATTTCGCACTGGTGCATAAGTTTGTGCGCCAGGTCGAAAAAACCCAGGCCAATGACCAGATGTACTGGGTCGTCAGACTGCTGGGGGAGGTGGTGTCGATACTACAGGGCACGCTGCGGATCGAAGACAGCGATCTGCTGCGCTACCGGGGCTTTGGCGACAGGCCACCGTATCTGGAGCTCTTCAGGCTGATGGCTCACCTGTGGCTGGAGGCAGAGCCCGAGGGTGGCGTGAAAAAACTGGCCCAATATACCAGGGAGGCCCGCCAGGCGGGCTGGCATTGGTATGCCCGCGAGGGCGCCCTGTTACTCGAGGCCCTCGGCGTGCCCCTCGACGATAAGGGGCTGGAGGATACCGCGGGTGGCGGTGACAGCTTCAGCCTGACCTGTTTGCTTAAACCGATACCCGCCTGGCAGCGCTCACTACAGGCGCTAGAGGACATCGTTGAGGCTCCCGCCGATGCTGGGGCCCAGGGCAGCCGAACGTCTCGCCTGGTATGGATGCTCGACCTGGAACCGGACCACTATGAGCTGCTGGTGCCCCGTGAGCAGAAAAGGCTCAAGAACGGGCGCTGGAGCAAGGGGCGGGGGGTCGCTCTGTGGCGTCTCGCGGAATCCACTGATGAGCTGGATTACCTGACCGACCACGATCGCCGGGTGTGTAGTCACATCCGGCGCGAAGACAACTGGGGTTACACTCGCGGCCATTATGAATTCACCCGTGAAGGCGCCTTGCGGGCGCTGGTGGGACATCCCGCCATCTATTGGGCCAACAAGCCTGACACTGCGGTCGAGCTCACGGCGGCAGAGCCGGAGTTACAGGTGCAACAGAAGGACCACCAGCTGCTGATGCAGTTGTACCCATTTCCCAGCGAGGTGATCGACGGCGAATGGGATGCCATAAACTGCAGCCTGATCAAAGAGAGTGAGCATCGCCTACGACTGGTGCAGTTCAGCCGCCAGCATATTCGCATTGCCGAAATACTGGGCGAGAACGGCTTGAGCATTCCGGCGCAGGCCAAAGAGCAGGTGCTGGCCAGTATCAACACCATTGCGCCGCTGTTGACCGTGCATTCCGATATTGGCGGCGGGCACAGTGGCGCCCGTGAAATCGAGGCGGATGGCAGGCTCCATATCCACCTGCAACCTGCGGGCGAGGGTGTGCGCCTCGAGTGGTACGTGCGGCCATTTGCCCTCGCAGCCACCGGGCAAGAGCCCACCGTGGTCGATGGGACAGCGACTGCTGTGGATACCCAGCCCAACCTGGGGCCGATGTTTCGCCCCGGCGAAGGGGGCGTTACCGTATTTGCAGAGATTGCCGGCGAGAAACTACAGACTACCCGGTTACTGGACCAGGAACAGGCTGAGGCGAATCAACTATTGGCCAGCTGCCAGATACCGGCGTCTCTCGGTGAGGGCGAATGCCTGCTGGACGATGCAGAGCCGGCGCTGGAAACCCTGTTGAAATTGCAGGAGAGTGAGCAGGATATCGTATTGTCGTGGCCCCGCGGCCAGAAAATCCGCCTCAACCGCGAGGCGGGTATCCACAAGATGCAATTGTCGGTCAAGAAAGAGCGAGACTGGTTTGCCCTCGAAGGACAGCTGCAACTCGACGATCAACGGGTGATGGAAATGAGCCAGCTGATGACGCTGTTGCAGGCGTCGCCGGGCCGCTTTATACGCCTGGGTGATGGCGAGGTGCTGGCCCTGACCCAGGACCTGCGCCGTCGCTTGCAGGCGCTATCGGCCTACAGCGATGAGGGGCGCTTTAACCCCCTCGCGGCGGAGGCACTGGATGATGTCATGCAGGGCATGGACATCGACGCAGGCCAGGCCTGGCGGGTGCAACTTGAAAAGATGGAGAGCGTGCGGCAACTGGAACCCAGGGTGCCATCGACCCTGCAAGCGCAGTTGCGGGATTACCAGGTCGAAGGTTATGCCTGGTTGGCGCGGCTGGCGCACTGGGGGGCGGGCGCCTGTCTGGCCGATGATATGGGCCTCGGCAAAACCGTGCAGGCGCTGGCGCTGATCCTGTCCCGCGCCAGCGAAGGACCGACGCTGATCCTGGCGCCGACCTCGGTGTGCATGAACTGGCTCGACGAGGCCCAGCGCTTTGCCCCGACGCTGAGAGCGATGCGCTTTGGCGAGGGGGGTGACCGGCAGGCACAGATCGACCGGCTGCAAGCCTTCGATGTGCTGGTCTGCAGCTATGGCCTGTTGCAGAATGAAGGCGAGCGCCTGGCCGGGGTCGCCTGGCACACCATTGTCGCGGATGAGGCGCAGGCCATCAAGAATGCCGCGACCAAGCGCTCCCGTGCGGTAATGGCCCTGCAGGGCGATTTCAAAATGATTACCACCGGCACCCCTATCGAGAATCATCTGGGGGAATTGTGGAACCTGTTTCGCTTTATCAATCCCGGCTTGCTCGGCTCGCTGCAACAATTCAACCAGCGTTTTGCCACGCCAATCGAGGTGCACGATAATCGCGAGGTTCGGCAGCAGCTCAAGCAGCTGATTCGTCCGTTTATATTGCGACGCATGAAATCCGATGTACTGACCGAGTTGCCGGCGCGCACCGAGGTGACCCTGCATGTCGAACTGGATGAGCAGGAGCAGGTGTTCTACGAGGCGGTGCGGCGCGAGGCGGTCAAACGCCTGGCCGATGCGGGTGAAGAGGGCAATCCGGGCAAGCAGCGGGTCAGGATGCTGGCGGAGATCATGCGTCTGCGCCGCGCCTGCTGTAATCCCCGACTGGTAATGCCGGAAAGCACCATCGGCAGCTCCAAGCTCAAGGCCTTTGGCAGTGTGCTGCAGGAGTTACTGGATAGTCGCCACAAGGCGCTGGTATTTAGCCAATTTGTCGGCCATCTCAGTATCTTGCGAGAGTACCTCGACCAGCAGGGGATCAGCTACCAGTATCTCGACGGCTCGACCCCGGTCAAGCAACGCAAGCGCGCGGTGGATGCCTTCCAGAACGGCGAGGGTGACGTCTTCCTGATCAGCCTCAAAGCCGGGGGCTCGGGCTTGAACCTGACCGCTGCCGACTACGTGATTCATATGGATCCCTGGTGGAATCCGGCGGTGGAAGACCAGGCCTCAGATCGCGCCCATCGCATGGGCCAGCAGCGGCCGGTCACCATCTACCGCTTGGTAGCCAAAAACACCATCGAGGAGAAAATCGTCAGCATGCACGAACAAAAACGCGACCTCGCCAACAGCCTG
>CBDUUA010000198.1:0-4714 GCA_965370135.1 uncultured Cellvibrionales bacterium | reverse complement strand
TGCGAGCGCTCGGCCAGCCAGTCAGCAGACTCGGCCCAAACCCTACCCTGGGCCTTGCTGCCGAGAATCACCCCCATGTGGCCGCCGGGGGCGACGCGAAACTCCTTGTCCTTTGATGCGACGATGTCGATGATTTTTTCAGCCATGGCTGGGGGCACCAGGTTGTCGGTCTTCCCTGCGAATGCCAATAAGTTGGAAGTGATCTTGTCCAATTCAGCAACCTCGCCGCCGAGGTCGACCCGGCCACTTGCCAGCTTGTTGCCGACGATTACCCGCAGCGCCATATCCTGAACCACGCCACCCGGGTACATGAGCATATTGTTCAGGTAGTCGGAGGTGGTGCTATAGGACTCGACAAACTCCCGATCCCAGAGATTGGTCAACAAATCCCAATAGGTGGTGACGCTCGATACCGGATCGGTCATCTTGAAGGCCAGGGTGGTCAACCAGGGCGGGGTGCCAAACCGGGCCGGGTCAAAGGTATTCATGCGGATGTTGACGTAATTGCTAATCATTTGTGCCGGGGCATTCAGCGCTTGGGCGGCCCCTGATGCCCCCGCCATTATGCCGCCGCCACCGGCCAGGTCGATAGGGCTGGCGATGGTAACAATATTGGGGATGTCGGGGTCTTTGGCCAGGCCCTGGTGCAACAGGCAAATCAGGCCGCCCAGGCACCAACCCATCAGTGACAGCTGTTTCACGCCGCTATGCCGGCGTATCTTTTCCAATGCGGTATTCAGCATGTCGTGAGAGTAATCGTAAAGGTTTAGACCGGCGTCGGCTTTGGTGGGTTTACCCCAGTCCACCAGGTAGGTCTTGAAGCCGGCGGCAGCCATATAGCGCACCAGGCTGCGCTGGGGCATGAGATCGAAGGTGTCGGTGGTGACACCCAATGGCGGCACCAGCACCAGCGGCATGGGGTACTGGTCGCGCTTGATGTCCATGTGGCTGCCGTCGACCAGTTCGATATAGGGTTCATCCGGCAGCCCGTAATAGCGCACCGCCATCAGGTCGCTGTCGTGTACCAGTTCGAACCAGGTGTGACCGGACTTGATCAGCGTATCGCGCTGGAACAGCCAGTCGGTGGCGTTGGCGGCGGTTTCGCTCAGGCGCTGGTTCAGCGCCAATCCGTGGTCGAGGGCGAGTTTGGTCAGGCTGTTCATGACTTGTCTCCTTTGGCGAGTTCCAGTACGTCCTCAAGATCAGCGGCCGCTTGCCCCATATAGACAGCCAGACGTTGCAGGTGGGGCAGGGTATCCCGGGCGCCGGTGAGCCCCACATTAATGGTGCCGGCGTAGCTGACGCAGTTGATGCTCAGGGCGCTGCGCTGCATCAGGGGCGCCACGGGATACAGGGCCTCCAGTTGCGCGCCGTCGTAGTACTGGGGCTTGTTCGATGATGGCATATTGGAAATAACCAGATTGAACAGTGGCGGTACCAGGCGTCCCAGGCCGGTGGTCTGGCTGGCAATAATCGGCAGGGTGCGCAGCAGGATATAAGGTGTGAGAGCTTCTTCCGGCAGCGTGGCGAAATGCTGCCTGGCTTCCTCGACCGATTGTCGCACCGCTTCCAGGCGGGCGAGGGGGTCGCCAATATGGGTGCCGAGGGAGATGCCGACCACGGTGACGGCCTTGCCCGGGCCGCTGTCATCCCGGTCACGCAGGGTTACCGGTACCGCGCCGATCAGGGATTCGCTCGGCAGGGCATTGTATTCCTTGAAAAAACGCCGCAGTGAGCTGCCGCACAAATAGGCGATAACGGTATCGATGTTGCTGTTGGTGGCTGCCGCAAGGCTTTTGATACGATCCAGCTCGTACTGTTGCGTGGCGATACGGCGCTGGTTGTTGATCGGCCGGTTCAGGGTCGAGCGGGGCGCGCCCCTGGGGGCCAGCAGGGCGGAGCCGGACTTCGGCTTGAACGCGGCGCGCAGCAGGCTCATAAGCGCCTTGCCCGTGGATACTATCGGTTCGCCGGCATTTTTGGGCATGGATTTAATATCGAAGTTGCGCCGTTGCCCCTCGAGGGGAACCGCCCAGGGCGGCGGCATCGAGCGTTTGCGCGCACTCTCTGACAGACAATCAAGCAGCAACGGCGCGGCGTTGATATCGCATATCAGGGACTGGTGTATCTTGATATAAAGCGCAAAGCGGTCGCGCTCAAGTCCCTCGATCAGCTGGCACTCCCACAGCGGGCGGGTCCGGTCCAGGGGTTGGCTGTGCAAGCGGGACACCAGTATGCCCAGTTCGCGCTCCCCCCCCGGTGCGGGCAGCACGGAGTGGTGGAAGTGATAGTCGAGATCGACTTCCTCCACCATGACTATTTTGGGCGCGGCCCCTGGAGCCCGGCTTTTGGCGAGTTGATAATTCCATGGCGCAGCCGGTTCTGTGTATTCCCGCATCTGCGCTGCCAGCGTGCTCATATAGCTTTTGGGCGCATTGAGGGGCTTGTGAAATATCGCCAGCACACCCGTATGCATCGGGGTGTCTGCGGATTCCATAAACAGCCACCTGGCGCCCAGAGGGTGCATTCGCATGGTTTTCATAGGCGTAGTGTTCTCTTGTTATCGTTTGTTTTCGAAAAGCTATCAATTATTATCGTTCCCTTTGCGCTAGTAAATCAGAAAAAGGAAGCGGGGGAAACTTCTTTACGCATTCGCCAGGGTCTGAATGTACTGGCGCCCCTGAGCTTGTGGGATCACCAGCGGCGGTAAGCCCGCTTTCAAGAGTGGGATATTGGCAAGCCTTTGTGTTTTATGGGCATTTGTAGGCAGAAGCTTGCCGGTGGGTGCCCCCTGAACCTGTAGGATGCGGGCTTGCCAGTGAACCGCTATCGGCATATTATACACATAATAATATACTATATGTGTATCTATGTTGTTGGAGGAAATGTCATGGAACCAGAGACCGTGCGCACTAACATCGTGCTGAACAGCAAACTGGTGGAGGCCGGGCTCAAAGCCACCGGGCTCAAGACCCGTCGCGAGTTGGTCGACTTTGCCCTGCGCGAACTGCTGCGCCACAAGCAGCAACAGCGATTGCTGTCGCTCAAAGGCAAGGTGAGCTGGGAGGGTGATCTTGCTGAGATGCGCAGCGGTCGCAATCAGTGATCCTGGTCGACACCAGCGTCTGGATCGATTTTTTCGCGGCTCGTGATTTGCCCCATGTGGTCAGGCTGGAACAGCTGATCCTCGATAACGAAGACCTTGCCCTATGCGGCATCATACTGACAGAGATCCTCCAGGGTATTGGCGATGACAGCAGCTATCGTCGCGTTCGGCGTTATCTCGGTCCGCTGATCATGCTGCCGATGCCGGAGATAGTATTTATTCGGGCTGCGGACATCTACCGCAAACTCCGCAAGAGCGGTATCACACTCCGTAAGACCAACGACTGCATCATCGCCGCTACGGCTCTTGAGCATGGCTGTACGCTGCTGCACAACGATAAAGATTTCATGCCGATCGGCAAGCATTTCCCCCTGACGTTCATCCAACCCTGACGCCGGCTTCGGCTAGTGCAGCGATGCAAGGATGGATTTTAGTGGCAAGGGTGTTTATGCTTTCCGCTCTTATAAAGTTCACACTATTTATTGTGGATATTGCTTGAAGGGGAGAATTGATATGGCCTGGATCTACCTGGTTCTTGCGGGACTGTTCGAAATTGGCTGGCCGGTGGGGCTCAAAATGGCGCAGCAAGAAGATACCCGCATAAGCGGCATACTTATTGCCATCGGCTTTATGGGCGTCAGCGGTTTTTTGCTGTGGTTGGCTCAGAAGCAGATTCCAATAGGTACCTCTTACGCGATATGGACGGGCATCGGGGCGGCGGGAACCTTTATGGTGGGCATCATCTACTACGGCGACCCGGCCAGCCTGGGAAGGTATCTCGGCGTTGCATTGATTATTGCCGGGGTCGCTACGTTGAAACTGGCCCATTAAGCGAGGGGAGGGGTCAGATTGCTTTATTTTTGATCAGTACAAATTTAAAGCAATCTGACCCCCTTCAGAATAGAGTGCGATTGCGCCGCTGATCAACACGGCGGCGGTCATTGGTTTCGGCGGCGTCGTTACCCATGCCACGGGTTTTGCCCAGTTTACCGGTCTTATGCTCGTATTCGACCTGCCTCATAGCGGTGCGATTTTTGCCATGCTGACCATTACCGGGCTCACGCATAAACAGGCCTACAAAGATGTCGGCATTAATACGGTAGTCATTCCGGTGATCTGCACGCTGGGCGTCATGATTCTGGTCGCCTTGTTCTGGAACTGAACCGGATTTTCTGACTGCAGTCTTATTCGTTCATGGTTCGGGCGCATTCCCATTCTGTAGGTAAATTGATGTAGTGTTTTCGGCAACCGAACACCTGTGCTGCCGCACCACAATGATGGTTATCAAAGGAGACAGTCGGTCTACGCATTCCAGGGTCACTCATGATACCGTTGTGTGCCATGAGCGGACATATGAATTCATATACCATCAGGGCGACTGGTACAGTATTTCAATATTGATTCAGGGCGGAATAAGCCTGTATGCGGCTTACGTTATTCGATCGCGAAGGGAATCATCAGGAATCATAAATCAAAGACCCCTCGTGTTTGTTTGACCCCCTCGTGTTGTTGATTTGAATGGAAGCCAGATGTGGCTTGGGCTGCATGTAGGTTGGTGCTGAGCTTGTGAAGCCCAACAGGGAAAGCGTCAATTGTTGGGCTTCGTCC
>CBDUUA010000197.1:0-4718 GCA_965370135.1 uncultured Cellvibrionales bacterium | reverse complement strand
ACCCTGGCGCCAGGCTGGCCCACCCCGCGTGCTCGGGTTCTATACTAGCCAGATAGCCGTTACTTTATTTACTCAGAAAAAGAGCCGTTATTCACGCAACACTCTCCCGCAAACCCTGGACGTAAACCATGCGTCCACTGCCGGCATCCCGAATATAGCTCAGCAATTTGCGCCGGTTAGCGCCCAGCTGCAGCTCCGGGGGTTTTAGGGCGATGTGCACCCAGCCGGAGTTGGAACCTTTGGTGGGATCATAGCATTCGCAAATAATCTGGTCGTAATCGGGTAGATTATTCGCTGACCACTCGGCGAGGTTCATGGTTGATACACCCACTATCTCGACATCACAAGCACCGCCGCGTGTGTGCATACTGGTGCTGATCCAACTCGCGGGCCTGCGCTTGAGGCAGCGCTCCAGCGCCTGACTACGGAATACGCTGTTGGGCGAAAAGCTGCCGAATTCATTGCGTATCAGCTGCAATACATTGCGCGCCAGATATACGGCGGCACGCATTTCCAGATCGCTGGAAAAGCTGTTGTCTATGCCCCTCCTGCCGGCGAGCTCGGAGCGGGTGAGTTCATAGTATCTGAAATTGGGGGCTATTTGATCCCGGGGATCCATTTTTGCAAGGTCGAGATTCTTCAGTGCCGTTTTGGAACGATTGGTCATCCTGGAATCCTCAGTTGGACGGAGTGAAGTGTGCGTTTGCGGGGGTGCAGGGCAAGGCGCGACGACGCGGAATAGTGATTTTATGCCAAGGAGTTGCAACGCCGCCATGGGCCGCCGCAAGCGTGCAATTCGCCCCGTAGCGTGATGCTCTCGGTGAGTAAACAGGAAAATCGAAATTAATGACTTTCATAACAATCCATGATCATCAGAATGGAGCGGTCAACTGAGAGTTCCAGGATCATGGCTGTCTCCTTGTTGTTATCGTTTAGAGCGCAGCGCGGATAGCGCCGAGGCCGGCGCCCAGATCCGAGCCCGGCTCGAAATTTGCGACCTGGATGACAAAATCGAGATGCTCGCGTACCGAAGCATATTCCCTTGGACTGGCGCCTCGCTGGGCAGCGGCCCGGTAGAGTTCGGTGATAACCGCAGCTTGATTGCCTGCGACCTGGCCCGCCTCGGAGTTCACCAGCATTACCAACAGTTTGCAGTCCGCCTCCCCGACACCATCCCAAAAATCGGGTTTCTCTATATTGCGTTCTCTGGCGACTGCCGCCATGCGATGACATTCGTCTTCAAATACCTCGTGGAGCTTGCCTCTGTGCTCGGGAAAAATTCGCTCGGCCAGCATCTCGGCCAGCGCCCAATTGCTGAACGGGTAGGGATTCTGCTTCGGATCGAGTTCAAAAGCCCTGCGAAAATAGTCGGCCATATTGACCAGCGCCTCCAGCCGTAGCGAGTCCTCCTCATTGATCCATGCCAGCCGTTTGCAGGCGCTGCCGAGGAGACTCAATCGCTCAGCGGTGGGGCCCCGCTCGCAAATATAGTCGAGCTCGCGAATCGCGAGTTCGATCTCCTCTACCAGAGCTGCGCGATCGATTGCCAGCTTATCGGCATCAAGGTCGAAATCAGAGTCAGAAGCATCCTCGCTACGAATTTTCAGCCATGTTTGGGCAGACAGCCTGACCCTGAAATTGGCGCACTGTTCCACCGCTCGCACCGGGCAGTCGCCCTCTTCAGCCCGCAGGGCTTTATCCAGCCACTGCACGGCCTCCTCCCAAGCTCCCGTCTC
This sequence comes from uncultured Cellvibrionales bacterium, assembly GCA_965370135.1. Lineage (GTDB taxonomy): Bacteria > Pseudomonadota > Gammaproteobacteria > Pseudomonadales > JAHEGP01 > JAHEGP01. Next base: position 2,982 of record CBDUUA010000197.1, on the reverse strand, counting down.
ACCCCAGGCAAAGCCGACCGCGGCTGCAACATCGGCGCGGGCCGCCCATTGTTCCTGCTTGCCATGGGGTATGCCACCAAGCAACTGCTCGATGTCGGCGCGCATCCTGGCAACGCTATCTGTGTTTTCCTCATTGCCCTTGCTGTTGACCTGCACACGAATCTTTTCGGCAAGACTTTCAAGATCGGCGACTAATTCAACCGGGGCATAGTAGCACCGCCCTTGGTCTGGCTTGTCAACCACCCGATTGCCGTGCAGTTTGAAGCCGGGATCACCATAGCATTGATAAGCGCCCCAGGTATTGACATCAGGGTAGCGGGCAAGGGTATCCTGCCGGGCAGCGCGAACAGCCTCACCAAAGGACTCGCCCTCTAGTAGTTGCCGATAGAAACACGCGGCAAAAGCAGTAGCCGCCCCGTCATCGACTGCCCAACCCGCCGCAACCACTGCCTTGACCCCCATATTGATAAACTGCATGCCCAGGTTCGCCGCCAACTGGCCATAGTCACCGGGCCTTGAGGGACTGGTTTTCCCCAGATGACAGCAATTGATAAATACCAGCTCCGGTACCCAGCGCATCTGCGCCACATCACCGGGAGTGAGGAAAGTTTTATTGCCGATCACCATGCCCGAAAAAATCTCTGTACGGGTCTCCTCTTTACGGGTCTCGATGTGACGATCGGTTTTCGTGCTTGCACCCTTGTCGCTCTCCTCTGGCTCCACATCGACTTCAATCTTCATCCGGTATTCACCGTGGCCCGCCAGGTGAAGGATGCGCCACCCATTACTGTACAAGCCTTCCAGAATGTCCTTGGCCTTTTCATCGATGCTGTCGCTCACCCGGTAGCCACCCGAGGTCAACAGTTCGGCTACCTTTTGTGCCTCTTGCCGGGCGCCCGGCAGGTCAGGAAAAGATTCCCATCCGCCGAGGTCCGGATTGCCCACGACAAAGGCGTTTGCCTCTACCGCATGGGCGGGATGAGCGCGAAACCGGGGAGTTTTCAACTGACGTACCAAGCCGGCCGCCACCGCCATCGGTTGCTCGCCCTGGCTCCAGCGATCTTGCAATAACTCCCAGGGGTAGCGGGCAGATACGTCATCGACCAGTAATACCAGATCTCGCTGCTCCGGCGCCATTTGCTTGAGCCGGTTGGGCAGGAGTATCTCGAACAAGGTCTTCGCCACGTCTGCGCTACTGCGAGAGGAGCGGGAAGCTTCGCGGATAAAGCTTTCCGCCAGGCGCAGTTGGCCGGTGGATTGAGTGATCTCCGCCCGCGCACGATTGGTGGATGCGATGAAGCGCAAGCCTCCCCGCCCCTTGTCTTCAATGATTTCCAGTCGGTGCCACCAGCCGGGAGCTTCATCGAAGCGCACCCTGCGACGATGGCCCTGCCCGGGCTCGATGACTTTTTCCGGCCATGTCACCCTGTCGGCCAGCGGCCCGTTGACCAGTATCGAATCCAGTGCTCGCGCCGCCGCGAGAGCCATGTCCTGGTACAATTCCAGGAATTCTATTTCGTCAATAATGACCCGGCTGTGTAAGTCTGCCTCCCCGAGTCGCTCGTTGGCCGTCACCGCGGCCCGGAGAATAGCCTCCACCGAATCACGCACCCTGACACCCCCCGGACCTGAACCCACCAGCAAGCAGGACAGCGCCGCCGAACGCACACTGCCGGCCGAGCCGAATCGCTCGTCACTACACTGGGCGACCTGAAGGGCATAGTCCATCATGGCACTGCGCACGCCACCTTCGAGCAGACCACAGGTGAGTTCACCCACCTGGCCGAGCCCGACGACCACGGCGCCCCTCGGCTTGCCCTCCGGGTTTTCGTTGAAAAACAAGGCGTGGCTACGCATCTGCTCCGGATAGATCCCCAGCTGCATGCGCTGTTCAAGGGCACCATCGAGTCGCTGGTCGAGAGCAGCCTCTGAGCCGACGATGGTGTCGCCCATATAGTGGCCCACCAACACCGGGTGCCGGGCATAGGCCAGGTCGGCATGGCGAACGCGAACCTTGATCACGGGAAGCACCGGCTGCTCGCCCGGGATTTGGTAGGGCCGCCCGGCTCCAAAACCAAAGCTGCGCACACTACTCTGGTCCGGGATGTCATCCGTGGGCGGCAGTGCCGGCATGGGGAATCGCTCCGATTCGCCGGCGGCGGCTCGCGAGCGGGCCGGCGGGGTATGGGCCAAGCGCGTGGTGCTGCCGGTCAGCAGCAAGTCGAGGTAGCCGGGTAACGCGCGCTGTTGCGCGCATAGTTGATCATGGGCCGTGTCTTCGACATACCAAACGGGCACTCCGGGCAGGAAGCCGGATTGCCAGGTCACCGTACCATCGCCCTCGCGGACGCCGATATATTCGAGGCGCTTGCGCCCTCGCTTAAAGCGCTTGCTGTCATCGACCAACTGGTAGTCAGCCACAGTGGCGTCCTGGCAGCCCGCCACGTAAATCATGTGGGCAGGCTCCGGGGCAGACGCTTTCAATAGTGCCCAGGTGCGCATGGCCTGCAGCAATACATCCTCTTCGGTGACACCCCAGGATGCATGCAAGGCATCCTTGAGTTTTTGCCATAGCTCCCGTCGACTGAAATCGGGGCTGCCGGCATCAAAGGGCAGCAATTCCACCAAACCCGGAAAGCCGCTTACCAGCTCGATAATATCGTTAGTACCCTGGGTGATGTCCAGCAGGCTGAGCTTGGCCTGGGTGGGGTTGCCGCCGGTGAGCCAACGCACCGCCTCATAGGAACCCAGGTTGGGTGTTCCGAGCATCATAAAACGGCTGTTGGGCAGCGCTTTAACACGCTGCCACAACTGTGCCCCGCGCTGCTGGTCGGCGATCATGGCGCGTACCACCAGCCCGCCCATGGAATGGGCCACCAAATGCACAGATTGGCTCTCACGCTCGGCGCGGGGAAGCCAGCTTTCCAACTGATCCGCCAGCTTACCTGCGGCATCCTGCACCGACATGCGCCAATCATAGGG
>CBDUUA010000196.1:0-4718 GCA_965370135.1 uncultured Cellvibrionales bacterium | reverse complement strand
TTGCCGCCGGCAAGGCGCCGCTGGCGACCCGTATCAGGGCCGGAGGCATGGTGCGCGAGGGTAGCGTGCAGCGTGTGGGTGAGGGCCTTGACGTCACCTTTGTGGTCACCGATTATGAGCACGATGTTACCGTCCACTATGAAGGTATCCTGCCCGATCTGTTTGCCGAGGGGCAGGGGGTAGTGGTGACCGGCAGCCAGGTGAGTCCCGGGGTGTTCCAGGCGACCGAGGTGTTGGCCAAACACGATGAGGAATACATGCCACCGGAGGTCTCCGATGCTCTTAAACAAAGCGGGCACGACCCGCTCAAACAGTGATTTTGCTTGAGGGATACCCGCGATGATACCTGAATTGGGAAGCTTCTCCCTGATCCTGGCGCTGTGCCTGGCGGTGGTGTTATCGGTACTGCCGCTCTGGGGCGCGTATCGCAGGCACCAGGTGTTTATGGCCATGGCCATGCCGCTGACCGCCGGCTTGTTTACCTTTATCGCGATCGCCTTTGCGCTGTTGCTGGTGGCGCTGGTGGGGGATGATTTCTCGGTCAATTACATCGCGGCCAACTCCAATAGCCAGTTGCAGGTGTACTATAAGATTAGCGCCGCCTGGGGCGGTCACGAGGGTTCGCTACTGCTCTGGGTGCTGATCCTGACCGGCTGGGCGCTGGCGGTGGCGACCTTTTCCCGCAGCCTGCCGCTGGCAATGCGCGCCCGGGTGCTGGCGGTTATGGGCATGATTGCCACCGGTTTTTTGCTATTTGTATTGCTGACGTCCAACCCCTTTGCCCGCACCCTGCCGTATTTTCCTGCCGAGGGCAATGATCTCAACCCCTTGTTACAAGATGTCGGCCTGATTTTTCACCCGCCCATGCTCTATCTCGGCTATGTCGGCTTTTCGGTGCCCTTCGCCTTTGCCATCGCCGCCCTGCTGGGTGGGCGTCTGGATGCGGCCTGGGCCCGCTGGAGCCGTCCCTGGACCAACCTGGCCTGGGCTTGCCTGACCATCGGCATCGCTCTCGGTAGTTGGTGGGCATACTACGAGTTGGGTTGGGGCGGTTGGTGGTTCTGGGATCCGGTGGAAAATGCCTCGTTTATGCCCTGGCTAATGGGCACGGCACTGGTGCACTCGCTGGCAGTGACCGACAAGCGCGGGATATTTCGCAGTTGGACGGTGCTGTTGGCTATTTTTACTTTTTCCCTGAGTTTGCTCGGCACTTTCCTGGTGCGTTCCGGGGTGTTGACCTCGGTACACGCTTTTGCCGCCGATCCGTCGCGGGGACTGTTTATCCTGATATTCCTGTTCGTGGTGGTGGGAGGCTCGCTACTGCTGTTCGCCTTGCGTGCGCCCCAGGTATCCCAGGGCGCGCGGTTGCGATTCTTGTCCCTCGAAACCTTCTTGATGCTCAACAATGTCATCCTGTTGGTGGCGACCCTGACGGTGTTGTTCGGCACCTTGTTCCCGATAGTCGCCGATGCCCTCGACTTCGGCAAGTATTCGGTCGGGGCGCCTTATTTCAATGCAGTATTCCTGCCGATAATGCTGGTGTTGATGGTTTTTATGGGGCCCTCCACCTGGCTGTCCTGGAAAGAGACCCGCAACTTCAGCTGGCAAAAAAAATTGTTGCTACCCGCGTTGGTTGCGGTGCTGGTGGGAGTGTTGTTTCCCGCCGCATATGGCGGCGAATTCAACTGGAAGGCGGTGTTGGGCACTACGTTTAGCGCCTGGCTATTGCTGCATACACTGGCAGGCGTGCTGCAAAGATCCCGTCTGGCACGGCGTGGCGTGGCCGGATTGTCGCGCTTGTCGCGCTCCTATTGGGGCATGGTGCTGGGCCATATAGGCTTTGCCATGGTTGCCCTGGGTGTCACGCTGACCTCCCAATTTAGCGAGGAGCGCGATATTCGCCTGATGCCGGGTGAGTCGGCCACGGTTGCCGACTATGTCTTCACCCTGCAGCAGGTCAGCCGGCATCGGGGCCCAAACTACCTGTCTGATATGGGGCTGGTGACGGTGAGCCTGGATGGCGAGCTCATCGCCACGCTCAGGCCGGAGAAACGCCGCTATGCGGCTTCCGGCCAGGTGATGACTGAGGCCGGCATCGATGCCGGCCTGTTTCGGGACCTGTACCTGTCCCTGGGTGAGCAATTGCAAGGTGGCGCCTGGGCGGTGCGGGTGCAGGTTAAACCTTTTGTGCGCTGGTTATGGCTGGGGGGCATAATCATCGCCCTCGGCGGCAGTCTGGCAGTGACTGACCGGCGCTACCGTCGAAAGACCGCTGCCAGTCCCACGCTAGCGGCCGGCGCCGCGGCGCTGGCAGCAAAGTGATTGTTGGCAGCAGAGAGATTGCAGCAGAGAGATTAAAGGGAACGGAGTGAATCATGCAGCGGCTTAAACTGTTTCTACCACTATTGGTGTTTATTCCGCTGGGCGTGTTGTTGGTGAAAGCGCTGCAACTCAACCCCCAGGACATGCCCTCGGCACTGCTGGACAAACCGGTGCCCGAGTTCGAACTGCAGGCGCTGCAAGATCCCGCTCGCAGCTTGCGTCGCGCCGATTTGCTGGGGCAAAAGATGCTGCTCAATGTTTGGGCCACCTGGTGTCCCTCGTGCCGGGTGGAGCACCCCTGGTTGCTGAAGATAGCCCGGGAGTACGGCGTGCGCATCGTCGGCCTGAATTACAAGGATGAGCGCAAAGCGGCACTGGCCTGGCTCGAGCGCTACGACAATCCCTTTGCATTCAATCTCTACGATGTCGAGGGTAGACTGGGACTCGATCTGGGTGTCTATGGCGCGCCGGAGACTTTTGTCGTGGACAGCGCCGGGATTATTCGCTTCAAGCACGTCGGCGTGATCAACGAAACCGTGTGGCGAGAAACCCTGCTGCCTCTTTTGACCAGTATTGAATAGCGAATAGTATTGAATAACGAATAGTATTGAATAACGAATAGTATTGAGTAGCTTGCCATGACCCGACATTATCTCTGTGCTCTATCTGTTGTCTTACTCGCCCTGGTGCTGCACAGCCCGGCTAGGGGGGTGATAGAAACCTATGAGTTCGATAGCGATCTGCAGCGGCACCGCTACCAGGATTTTATTGAGGAACTGCGTTGTCCCAAATGCCAGAACCAGAACCTGGCGGGTTCCAACTCGCCGATATCGGCGGATTTGCGGCGCGAGCTGCATCGCTTGCTGCTCGAAGGTAAAAGTGACCAGGAGATAGTCGACTATATGGTGAGCCGCTACGGTGAGTTTGTGCTCTATCGGCCACCGCTGAACCAGCACACGCTGGTGTTGTGGTTGATGCCGGTGGCGCTACTGGCCCTGGGCGCCCTGGTCGTGATTGTGCTGGTGCGTCGCAAATCATCCGCAGTGGCTGTGGATGCGCAGCAGATACACCGGCAAGCCGAAGAAGTACTGGCGCGCTATAAGCCAGGCCATCAGGAGGATCGCCAGTGATCTTCTGGCTAATCGCGACCGGCTTGACCCTGCTGGCTATTGCCTTCGTCGCGTTGCCCATGCTATGGCTGGGGCAGGGGACGGGGGAGCAGGGGCCCCGGGCCGAGGCCGTCAATGTGGCGCTGCTCAAGGGTCAATTGGACGAAATCGACCGGCAATTACAGGCCGGGTTTATCAGCGATGCAGATTTCACCCAGCGCCGGCAGGAGCTGGAGCTGCGCCTGGTCATCGATACCTCGCCGCAAGCCCCAAAGCAGCCCGCTACCATTTCCGCAGGCAAATACAGGCTTACTGTCGCACTGCTGGTGCTGGCACTACCGCTGGTGGCCTGGATGCTGTATCAGCAGCTCGGTAGTGGCCAGGCCTGGCAGTTGAGCCAGCGCTACCAGGCCATTAATGAGCAATCTGCCGCGGGGCGGGGAGACAATGACACGGTGATGGCCCTTGCCGGCGATCTGGCTGAGTACACCGGGCAGGGAGCGAGCCCGGATTGGTTATTTATGCAGGCCCGGCTCTATATGCAGATGGGTAGCTACCAGGCCGCCGCCGATGCCTATGGTGCAGTGGCGCAGCTGCAGCCGGGCAGTGCCGAGCTGCTGGCGCGCCAGACGCAGGCGCAATACCTGGCCGCCGGCCGCAGATTGACACCCGAGGTGAATGCGCTGGTGGCGCGGGTATTGGCGATCAACCCGCATCAGACCACAGTCCTGGGTATTCGTGGCATGGATGCTTTTGAAAATGCCGACTACGCGCTGGCGATAGCTTCCTGGCAGCAGGCGCTGGCGGGTATGTCACCGGGGTCGCCCTCTGTTGCCGTGCTCGAACAGGGTATTCGCCAGGCCCAGGCGGCCATGGGTGTGACCCCTGACACTGATACTGCTGCAGCTACTCCCGTAGCTGAAGCCGCCACCGCAGTGGCGGGCTTTAGCCAGGGCATCAAAGTCAGGGTTGAGCTGGATCAAGCCGCCGAGGTGGCGCCGGGTTCAATCGTTTACGTCATCGCTTCGGCCCCCGGGGGCGGTATGCCCTTTGCAGTGGTGCGATTGGTTGTCGAGGAGCTGCCTGCGGAGGTGACCCTGGACGACAGTACCGCCATGGCTCCGGGTAGCAGCCTGAGCCGGCAGAGCCAGGTCAAGGTCACGGCGCGGGTATCGCGCTCGGGCAATGCCATTGCCCAGGCCGGGGATTGGCAGGGTCGCAGTCCGCTACTGACTCCGACCACCTTGCCGCCGCTGGTGGCTATTCGCATCGACCAGAAGATATGAT
>CBDUUA010000195.1:0-4719 GCA_965370135.1 uncultured Cellvibrionales bacterium | reverse complement strand
TAATAAGGTGCCGTCCGCGTCAGTTAATGACGCGCCACCGCGAATGGCTGCGGCGATGGCGCCGGCGCGCCCGGCGATGTCCGCCGGCGTGCAGTGACTGCAATGTCTGGCAATATCGTCGAGCTTGCTGTCAGCGCTGAGAAAACTATCCAGCGGGCTGCGCTGATCCTGTGCCAGGTTGCGCACGGCGGCATCCTGCCAGGGCGCCAGCTTGAGTTCGGCCGCCAGTGCATAGGCCTTGTTGCGCACGGCTTGTCGCAGGGCGAGGGCAATTCGAGGTGCTGTCTGGGTGACGTCCTCACCCAACACCAGTACCGCATCGGCAGACTCGATATCCTGCAACGAGGCTATCCTGGCCCGGGTCGTTTGCAATATCTGCAGGGCTAAAGGTATCAGGTGGTGATCGATAGCCGAAAAGCCGGGGCTACAGTGGCTTGCTCCCACCATTTGCTGCAACAGGAAATTGGCTTCCAGCGATGCACGCGGCGAGCCGATGGCAGCGAGCTTGTAGTTGTCTAGAGAGGTGTTTAGAGAGTTGTCTAAAGGGTTGTCTAAAGGGTTGTCTAAAGAGTTGTTTTGAGAGCTGCTTTGTAAACAATCCCCCGCCTGCTGTATTGCATCCTTAGCCTGGATGGCATCGTAGCTGCTGTCGGTATTGCGCGCTGCCGCATAATCCAGCCGCTGTGCTGAATTGACAAAGCCGGCGCCAAAGCGGCCGCGATCGCACAGGAAATAGCCATTGACCTCAACATTGAAACGATTGTGAATGCGCTTGAGTTTGCCGTAGCGCTCACCGGGCATGGTATTGCAGCCGACAGCACAGCCGACGCAAACCGACGGCGCCGATTGCAAGTCCCACTTGCGGGTATAGCCGTGAACCAGGGCCTTGTCGGTGAATACGCCGGTGGGGCAGACCTCGACCAGGTTGCCGGCAAATTCGTTTTCCAATACCCCCTCGCGATGGCGACCGAAGTAAATATGGTCGTGGGCGGCCATGGCTGCCAGGTCGTCGCCGCCGGCGTAGTCCCGGTAATAGCGGGTGCAGCGATAGCAGGTGATGCAGCGGTTCATTTCATGGTGGATCAGCGGCCCGAGATACTGGTTGCGGTGGGTATTTTTACGGCCCCGGTAATGCCGGTCGCGGTGCCCGACCATGACCGTCATATCCTGCAGATGGCACTCGCCGCCCTCGGCGCAGACCGGGCAATCGTGGGGATGATTTAACATCAGCGATTCGACGATATGGCGGCGGAAGGTGCTGGCTTTGTCGCCGCCGAGGGAGAAACGGGCGCCCTCGGTGACCGGCGTCATGCAGCCCATCACAATGCGCCCGCGGCTGTCCTCTTCATTCTGGAACTGTACCACCGCACACTGGCGGCAGGCGCCGATCGAGCCCATGGCCGGGTGCCAGCAGAAGTAGGGCAAGTTGAGCCCCAGACTGAGGCAGGCCTGCAGGATATTGTCGCCCTCTTTGGCCTCATAGTCCTGGCCGTCGATAGTGATGATCGGCATCTCAGTGTCCTCCCCGGTAGGGGCAGCACTGGCCGGAAATATGGCGCTCGAAATCATCGCCAAAATACTTTAGCGCGCTTTGCAGGGGCTCCATGGCCCCCGGCGCCAGCGCACAGTGGGTGTTGCCCATGGCGCCGATAAAGCCGATCTGGTCGGCCAGGGTGTCCAGGTCCTCGGCGCGGCCCCTGCCGTTTTCAATGTCGTCCAACACCTGGCTGGTCCAGGGCAGGCCGTCGCGGCAGGGCGTGCAAAAGCCGCAGGACTCCTGGGCGAAAAAATCCATCAGGTTTTTTACCATGCCCACCGGGCAGGTTTTGTCATCGAGAATAATCATGGTGCCGGTGCCCATGCGACTGCCGGCTTTGCCGATGACGTTGTAGTCCATGGCCAGGTCCAGGTGTTGTTCCACCAGGAAGTCGGTAGAGCCGCCCCCGGGCAGAAAACCGCGCAGCCGGTAACCGTCTTCCATACCGCCGGCACAACCTTCGAAGATGTCCCGGATGGGCGTGCCCATGGGCAACTCCCAGCAGCCTGGATTTTTTACCCGGCCGCTGACGCCGAACAATTTGGTGCCGGCGTCCTCACCGACGCCGAGTGACTTGAACCAGTCGGCGCCGCGCTCGATGATATGACTGATATTGCACAGGGTTTCGACATTGTTGACGATGGTGGGGCGGCCCCACAGTCCACTGACCTGGGGAAACGGCGGTTTGGCGCGGGGATTGGCGCGCTTGCCCTCGAGGGCATTGATCAAGGCGGTCTCCTCGCCACAGATATAGCGCCCGGCACTGCTGTGCACATGCATGTCTAGCTGGTAACCGCTGCCGAGAATATTGTCTCCCAGATAGCCCTTGGCATAGCAGTCGGCAATACCCTGTTGCAGACGCTCGGTGGCGGTATGGTATTCCGCGCGGATAAAGATATAAGCGATGTCAGCCTGCAGGGTATAGGCGGCCAGGATCATGCCCTCTATCAGTTGGTGGGGGTCGTACTCCATCAACAGTCGGTCTTTAAAGGCGCCGGGCTCCATCTCATCGGCATTGCAGATCAGGTATTTGTGGCCGGCAGTGGCGGTGTCCATGGGCACAAAGCTCCACTTCATGCCGGTGGGAAAGCCGGCGCCGCCGCGGCCGCGCAGATTGGAATCCTGCACCCGCTGCAGGCAATCCGCCGGGGACATCTCCGCCAGCGCTTGCCGCAAGGCGCGGTAGCCACCGTTGTCCTCATAGGCCGCCATATCGGTGGGCGCTTTGCCGGGGCCTATGTTGCGGGTGAGAGGTGTGTCCATATCACTCTTTTCCCAGTAGCTCTTTATCGGGTAATTCTTTTATCCGGTTATCGGGTAACTTTTTATCCGGTAACTCTTTATCGAGTGCCGCATTACCCAGTAAGGTTTTGATCGAGGCCGGTGTCAGGTCGTGGTGTAAGGTCTTGCCGACCATCATCGCCGGCGCGTGATCGCAATCCCCCAGGCAGGTTACCGGCAACAGGGTATAGCGATTGTCGGCGCTGGTTTCCCCCAGGCCGATGCCCAACTGCTCACTAATCGTTTGTTGTATTTTGTCGCAGCCCTTGATCCAGCAGCTAACGCTTTTACACAGCAGGATGACCTGCTCGCCAACCGGATGGCGAAACACCAGGTTGTAAAAAGTGGCGATACCGTCGAGCTCGTCGGCGGACATCTCAAGATGCCTGGCGATGGCGACCAGGCTGTCATCGGATACCCAGCCGCGGTGTTGCTGTACGATCTTCAGCGCATCGATGGCGGCAGCGGACTTGTAGGGCAGGTGGGCCAGCTCCGCGTCGATGGCCGCCAGTTCCTGTTCGCTGAGTGCCGAAATTAATGCCCCGGTCATAGTGTTGTCACCTGTCCACGTCGGCCATGACAAAGTCGATACTGGCGATGATCGCGATCAGGTCAGGGATCATCAGCCCGCGGCTGATCAGCGGAATTTGTTGTAGCGCCGGAAAAGAGGGGGTGCGGATGCGCGTGCGGTAAGCGCTGGTGCCACCGTCGCTGACCAGGTGATAATTGTTCAGACCCTTGGTGGCCTCGATCGGGCAGGACGCTTCCCCCGCCGGCATGACCGGGCCCCAGCTGACATTCAAAAAATGGTGAATCAGGGTTTCGATATCCTGGGTAGTGCGCTCTTTGGGCGGCGGTGTGGTCAGCCGGTGATCGCTCTTATAGGGCCCTGCGGGCATATTATCCAGGCATTGGCGAATGATGCGCAGGCTCTGGTGGATCTCCTCGATACGCACCGCGGCGCGGTCATAGCTGTCGCCGTTGTTGGCGATGGGCACCTCGAAATCGAACTGCTCGTAACCGCCGTAGGGGCGATCTCGCCTGAGGTCGAAATCCACGCCGGTGGCGCGTAGTGACGGCCCGGTGATACCCCAGTCGATTGCCTCCTGTTGGCTGTAGCGCCCGACACCCACGGTGCGTTGTTTGAGGATGCTGTTTTGCATCGCCATCTTGTCGTAATCGAGTAATCGCGCCGGCATCGAGTCGAGAAACTCGCGCACCAGGGTGTCCCAGCCCCGGGGCAGATCCTGGGCGACGCCGCCGATGCGAAACCAGGCCGGGTGCATGCGACCGCCGGTGATGGCCTCGATAATGCCGAACAGGCGCTCGCGGTCGGCGAACATATAAAACACCGGCGACATCTGGCCAATGTCCTGGGCAAAGGTGCCGTAAAACACCAGGTGGCTGGAGATGCGGAATAGCTCGGACAGCATGATGCGGATCACCCGGGCGCGCTCGGGGACTTGAATGCCGGCCAGTTTTTCTACCGACATGACGTAGGCGAGGTTGTTCATCACGCCGCCCAGGTAATCGATGCGGTCGGTATAGGGAATAAAGGAGTGCCAGCTCTGGCGCTCTGCCATTTTTTCCGCGCCGCGGTGGTGGTAGCCAATATCGGGGACGGCGTCGATGATGACCTCGCCGTCCAGCTGCAATATGATGCGAAAGACGCCGTGCACACTGGGGTGGTTGGGCCCCAGGTTGAGAAACATGAATTCGCTGTCGGCACTGGATTTTGCCATGCCCCATTGCTCGGGACGAAAGCGCAGCGCCTCCTGCTCCCGCTGTTGCCGTTCGGCGTCCAGGCTGAAGGGTTCCATCTCGGTGGCCCGCGCAGGGTGCTCTTTGCGCAGTGCGTGGCCCTTCCAGGTGGGGGGTAGCAGGATGCGACACAAGTGGGG
>CBDUUA010000194.1:0-4763 GCA_965370135.1 uncultured Cellvibrionales bacterium | reverse complement strand
GAAAGAAATTGAGATCGTGCCCTGTTTGTTCATCACCGAACTGTAGACGATATGGAATAGTCCTACATTCGGCAGCAGTGGGCCAAAGCTCAGGGTGTCGACCAGTCTTGCGCCACAAAAATACAACTGAAAAGGAGCCCCAGGGACATTGGTGACAATCGTATTGTGTATCACGCTGGCCTGGTCGAGGTTGGTGGCCGATGCTGCGCGCATGGCCACCGCGAGCACGTTGCCGGGGATGACATCCGTGAGATCCATGATTATGCGCGGGCCGAGGGCCTGCGCATAGGCCTTGGCTGCCAGCGCCTCTTCGTGGATGGCGGCCAGGCGTTTTACCGGATCCGCGATATCCGTGCGCAGGGCCACATTCATAAAGCCGACCATATTGCCCCCGGCACTGCGATCATCGTCGGTGCGCACATCGATCGGGCAGCCGGTTACCAGCGTCTTCTCCGGCAGCTCGTTTTTACTGGCCAGGTAGAGGCGCAAGGCGCCGGAGACAATGGTCAGCATGACATCGTTAATGGTGGTGCCGGGCTGTGTTTGTTTGATGGCGCGGATGGCCTCAAAATCGAACTTGCGGGAATCGACCACGCGATGCCGGGAAATCTCGCCTTGAAACCGGGTTTTCTGCTTGTCTTCCAGGCTTTTAAAATCCTCGCTTTTCTTGCCCGCACGGATACGCAAAAAAGCCGGAACAAGCTGGCTGACAAATTGGTATACCTCCCGTGGCTTTTTGAGCGCGTTGAGGTAGGCTCGCGTCAGCACTTCAATATTGCCGGGTTTTTCACCCACGTACAGTGGCCCGGGGGCTACCTCGCCTATTTTCGGGCTCAGGTCGTGGATAAGGCCAAAAAATTCTGCTCCGCTGGCGCCGTCCATGGCGGCATGGTGAACTTTACTGAGAAGGGCGAAGCAGTTGTCGGGCAGGCCCTCGACATTTTTCAGGCCTTCGATAACATATATTTCCCACATGGGGTGGTTGCGCGGCAGGGGCTGGGAATGCAGGCGCGAAACCAGGATGCAGAGCTGCCGCCAGTCACCAGGGGCTGGCAGAGCGATATGCCTGACATGGAATTCCAGGTCAAAATCCGCATCTTCAATCCAGTAGGGACGATCCACTCCCAGTGGTACGGTCACCAGTTTGCGGCGAAAAATTGGCGACAGGTGCAAGCGACTCTCCAGCAGGGCAAGAATATCCTTGAATCGAACCTTGCCGCCGGGGGCTGTGGATTGGTCGTAGATGGTGACGCCCCCGATATGCTGGGGCAGTCCGTCCAATTCCGCATGAAGAAACATCGCGTCTTGTCCGCTCAACTGCTGCATAGTGCTACCCTCTAGATGGCAAAAAGACCGCAGAGCATCAGCTTTGCGGCCCCGTGTTAATCGATCTGACTACTGGGGAGGAACGGAATAGCCGTCCAATACCGGCGTGTGCTCGGCGTTGAAATAATCGGACAGGCTGCTATGCAGACCCTCGATACTCCACTTCTCGGCGCCTTCCGGATTGTCGTAAAAAACATCCAGGCTGGGACGCTGCACGATGTTGACGCGATTGCCCCAGACGACAAATACTTCCCCTGCAATATGGCCGGCTTCAGGGGAGGCGAGATAACCCACGAGTGGCGCTACGTTTTCAGGGTTGAATGCGTCAAAGCCTTGCTCGGGGGCGGCGAACAGCTGCGCGGTAAGGCCCTGATCCGTCATTCCTGTGCGCGCGCGGGGCATGATGACATTACAGGTAATGCCGTATTTGATCATCAACTGGGCTGCGCCCATGGTCATGGCTACAATACCCGCTTTGGCGGCGGCGTAGTTGGGTTGACCGGCGGAGCCGAAAATGGCAGCCTCGGAGGAGGTGCTGATCAGGCGACCGTAGACCGGCCCGCCTGCTTTAGCCTTCTCGCGCCAGTATTTAGTGGCATTGCGAATATTGACGAAGTGACCGCGCAGGTGTACCCGAACCACGGAATCAAACTCGTCGTCACTCATGCCGAAGACCGTCTTGTCGCGACAGAAACCGGCATTGTTGACCATAATATTGACGTCGCCATAGGTGTCCAGCGCAGTTTTAAACACGCGATCACCGTCGGCGGTATCGGCGCAATCACCAAACACGGCGATGGCTTTGCCCCCCGCGGCCACAATTTCCTCAACCGTGGCCTTGGCATCCTTCTCTGCCTCGGGGGTGAGTGCATAATCCGTCACCACGACACTGGCTCCCTGTCTTGCCAGTTGCATGGCTTCTTCGCGGCCCAAGCCTCTGCCCGCGCCAGTGATAATGGCAACCTTTCCGCTTAAATCTCCCATCTGGATCTCCTGACAATTTTCAATTCGAGGGTGGGAGCCAATGCTCCCGGTTAATTAAATTCGTTCTATGATAGTGCCGGTGCCAACCGAGGCACCGCAGCACATGGTGATCAGGGCGGTGGTTTTATCCTGCCGCTCCAATTCGTGCAGTGCGCTGGTGATCAGGCGCGCTCCGGTAGAGCCAACGGGGTGGCCAAGGGCCATGGCGCCGCCATTGACGTTGACCTTGTCCATATCCGGTCGGTAGACACTTTCCCAGGAAAGCACCACCGCGGCGAACGCCTCGTTGATCTCCACCAGATCGATATCACTCATGGTCATGCCGGATTTTTTGAACAGCCTGGCGGTGGCATCGATCGGTCCGTCGAGCAGGAAGTAGGGGTCGGTACCGACCACGCAATCGGTGATAATGCGGGCGCGAGGCACAAGGCCACGGCGCTGGGCCTCCTCTGCACTCATCCACAGGACTGCAGCTGCGCCGTCAGATACCTGGGATGAATTGCCCGGGGTGTGGATCTGGCCCTCCACCACCGGCCTCAATGCCGCCAGGCCCTCCAGTGTGGTGTCACGCAGACCCTGATCCCGGCGCACGGTTTTGGTTTCGCCGGTGGGCTTGCCGTCTTCGCCCATAACGGGCGCTTCGATATCGAAGGTTTCGCGGTCGAAGCGACCTTCATCCCAAGCGACCTTGGCTCGAGCCTGGGACTGGAAAGCGAGTTGGTCTGCCATTTCCCGGGTGATGCCCCGCTTGTCGGCAATGCGCTGGGCGCTGGCGAACTGGTCAGGGGTGCTGTCCCAGGGCCAGCTCTGGGGCTGGAAAAAGCCGGGGCCATTGTAAACATTGGCGCCCAGACCGACCCGGCTCATAGACTCCACGCCCCCGGCAATGCCGATGTCGAGAGAACGGTTTGCCACCAGGGCAGACAGCATGTGATTAGCCACCTGCGCGGAGCCGCACTGGCTATCGAGAGTGGTAGCGCCGGCGGTGTAATCTTCGCCCATACTCAGCCAGGCGTTGCGGGTGACGTTGCCGGCCTGCTCACCGGCCTGGGTGACACAGCCTCCGGCCAGGAATTCAACGTCGTCATACGCTATGCCAGTGCGTTTAACGAGTTCGCGAAAGGTTAGTGCGAATAGCTCGGCGGGATGCAGGCCGTTGAGATCACCGACAATGGGCTTTCCCCGGGCGATAGGGGTTCTTACCGCTTCGATAATGACTGCTTCAGGCATGGTGGCTCCTCAATGACTCTACTGTGTGCGACTTAATCGGTGACAAGGTGCCACCAGCTTGCGCGGGAACGTGGTGTGAATTTTCGCCGCAAAGAATACAGTAAGCGCCGCAATTGGCAATAGCTAAAGAGGACACCGCCGGCGGTATTACCCCCGAAAAATGGCCTGTTTTGCCTCGGCAAAATGACCATCCTGTAAGGTGTCAGGGTGGCCGGCCGGTGGGCTGGTGGCAGGCGGCGCTTTTAGCTACCATGACGGCCCCCAGGTTCCAGTCCAGGCCGATGCAGCGCTACCGGCCCTGGTCGCAGCCACCGCTCGATGCACTTTTTATTGTATAAACCGTTCGGTGACTCTTTATTACAAATAGCCGTTCGATGACTCTCTATTACAAAAGGAGAAACAACACAAAATGAAACAATACAAGTATGACGATATCGAAGCCCTGCAGGAAATTGTTTCCGAGGACTTTGGCGATTGGGGCCCGGAGCTGGAAATCACCCAGGCGATGATCGACCAGTTTGCGGCCCTCAGTGGCGATGACTACTGGCTCCATACCGACCCGGAAAAATGCAAGGAAATGAGTCCTTTTGGCGGCACCATTGCCCATGGTTTTTTGACCTTGATACTGCTTCCTCGCCTGGGCAACCCGCCGAGTTGGGAAATGACCGGCTTTAACAATATGCTCAACTATGGCTCGAACAAACTGCGCTTTACCGGTGCGGTGCCGGTGGACTCCAAAATACACGCCCGTAGCCGCGTAAAGGATATCAGCCAGTCTGCCAAGGGAACCGTAGTGGTTATGGAGCAGCATGTGCATATAGTCGGCCAGCAGCGGCCGGCGCTGGTCTACGAGCTGGTCTTTATTTATATGTAGTGATATATGTAGTGGCCGAGTGCTATCACCACCGGAACTGATTTCGGTGCCGACGGCGCGAGCCTTCCTGGTTAGGGCCGCCGGCATTAAAACCTACATGTCTGCCTGCATCGCCTGTCCCGACTATTTGCTCCGGCTATTAGGGATGATCACTTAGGGGTGATCACTTAGGGGTGATCACTCAATTTCGCTGCCTGGATCGCGAAAAACCCGCTGTGAACAATGGGTTTTGGGGTTTGCTGTGCCATAATGACAGCCCGGATTGTCATCAATGCAAAGGCTTATTTTTGGTTGTGTTCGCTCTGCACAGATCGGTCATTCTCTCGCTATTGTTGCCACTGGTCCTAAG
>CBDUUA010000193.1:0-4790 GCA_965370135.1 uncultured Cellvibrionales bacterium | reverse complement strand
CTCCCGACATCCTGCTCCCAAAGCAGGCGCGCTACCAGACTGCGCTATACCCCGAATTCTATCGGAATGACTGGCACCCCGAAAAGAGTGCGGCATCATACTGATTAGCCCCGGTCAGGTCAATGCTAATTCCTGCGTGCGGAGTGCGCTTTACCCCCCGCCCACACCCCTTACAGGCGCTCGTCTACGAAAAATGAAATGGGTACAAACCCTGTTGACACAGGGAGTGATACTCGCGCATCACACTAACAATGACACCTCCCGCTTTTACCTAGTTGCAGGTCTCGAACACCGCCCGGCGACCCAAAGCTGCTTTGCCAATCCCCTGCGCCATGCGACAATACGCCACCCCCTATTAGTTAGTAGCCCCCCACAGTGTAAAGAGGACAACCATGCCTGCCATAGTTCTCGATGGTAAAAAGCTGGCCCAGCAATCCGAGGCCCTGTTAGCAACCCGCGTCGAGCGTTTGAAACAACGAAGCGGCGGCAAGGCGCCGATTCTTGCCACTATATTGGTGGGCGACGATCCCGCCTCAGCTACCTATGTCAAAATGAAAGGCAATGCCTGCCGCCGCGTGGGTATGGAATCCCTCGCGGTGGAACTCCCCGCCTCTACCACCACTGCGCAGTTACTGGCGAGAATTGATGGGCTGAACGCCGATAGCAGCGTGCACGGCATCCTGCTACAGCACCCGGTGCCGGCACAGATCGACGAGCGCGCCTGTTTTGATGCAATTTCCCTGGCCAAGGACGTCGACGGCGTGACTTGCCTGGGTTTTGGCCGCATGAGCATGGGCGAACCTGCCTATGGCTGTGCCACACCCATGGGCATTATGCGGCTGCTGCGCCACCACGACATCACCCTGGAAGGACAACATGCCGTCATCGTCGGGCGCAGCCCAATTCTCGGCAAGCCCATGGCGATGATGCTGTTGCAAGCCAATGCCACCGTCACCATTTGTCACTCCCGCACCCGCAATCTAGCGGCGCTGATCGAGCATGCGGATATCATCGTTGGCGCCGTGGGCAAACCGGAGTTTATCAAGGCCGACTGGATCAAAGACGGCGCGGTGGTGGTCGATGCCGGCTACCACCCCGGCGGTGTCGGGGATATCGAACTGGCAGCCGTGAGTGAACGGATTCACGCCTACACCCCGGTTCCTGGCGGCGTCGGCCCGATGACCATCAATACCCTGATCATGCAAAGTGTCGAATCCGCCGAGAAAGCCTTATTGGTGTGAACGGTCGAATGACAAATCCACGGGAAATGCCGAATGAACGGTCGAATAAATTCGACCTACAGATCCCCCTCGATCAATTATCTTTTGTAGGGCTGAATTTATTCAGCCTTTGATACTCTTGCTGAGATACAGCCAGGTGTCGAGAACAGAATCCGGGTTGAGCGAAATGCTGTCGATGCCCTGCTCCATCAACCACTGCGCCAAGTCCGGATGATCCGAGGGCCCCTGACCGCAAATACCAATATACTTGCCCTGCTCGCGGCAGGCCTTGATCGCCATGGACAACAAGGCCTTGACCGCATCATTGCGCTCGTCGAACAGATGAGCCACCAGACCGGAATCCCGATCGAGTCCCAGGCATAGCTGGGTGAGGTCGTTGGAGCCGATCGAAAAGCCGTCAAAGTGCTCAAGGAAGGCATCGGCCAGTAGGGCATTGGCCGGAATCTCGCACATCATGATGACTTTGAGGCCGTTCTCGCCCCGCACCAGTTCGTTTTGCGCCAACAGCTCGATCACCTGCTGGCCTTCATCGACAGTGCGCACAAAAGGCACCATGATCTCGACATTGTCGAGGCCCATCTCATCCCGCACCTTTTTGAGCGCCGTGCACTCCATGTCAAAGCAGTCGCGAAAACTGTCCGACACATAGCGCGAGGCGCCGCGAAAACCCAACATTGGGTTTTCCTCCGCGGGTTCAAAAAGATCACCGCCAATCAGGTGCGCATACTCGTTGGATTTAAAGTCTGACATACGCACGATCACGCGCTTGGGATAAAATGCGCCGGCAATGGTGGCGATGCCCTCTACCAGCTTGTCGATATAAAATTCCCTGGGGGATCCGTAACCGCTGATGCGACGCTCGATACTCGCTTTGATATCCCGAGGCATGCTGTCTAGATCCAGTAGCGCCTTGGGGTGGACACCGATCATGCGGTTGATGATAAATTCAAGCCGCGCCAGACCCACGCCGGCATTGGGATACGCCTGAAAATCGAAAGCGCGGTCGGGATTGCCGACATTCATCATAATGCTAAACGGCAGCTCGGGCAGCTTTTCAATATCGTCGGTATTGACGTCGAAACGCAGCAATCCCTCGTAGACGTGACCGGTATCACCCTCGGCACAGGATACGGTGACCTCAGACCCATGGGCGACTTTTTCGGTGGCATCGCCACAGCCAACCACCGCCGGTATGCCCATTTCCCGGGCGATGATAGCGGCATGACAGGTACGGCCGCCCCGGTTGGTAACGATGGCGGAGGCCCGCTTCATGATGGGTTCCCAGTCCGGATCGGTCATATCGGTGACCAGCACATCGCCATCATTGATCAGGTGCATTTCACGGATACTGTCGATAACCTTGACCACACCCTGGCCGATGCGGTGACCGATACTGCGGCCCTCTGCCAGCACCCGGCCTTTTTCCTTGAGCAAATAGCGCTCCATGCGCGTGCCGACATCACGGCTCTTCACGGTTTCCGGTCGCGCCTGCACAATATAGATGAGACCATCGTCACCGTCCCGGGCCCACTCGATATCCATGGGGCGACCGTAGTGCTGCTCAATAATCAAAGCCTGTCGCGCCAGGTTCATAACCTCGTCATCAGTGATGCAAAAGCGCATGCGATCCCGCTCCGGCACATCGACTGTCTGCACCGACTTGCCGACGCTGGTGCTCTCGCCGTAGATCATTTTAATCGCCTTGCCACCGAGGTTGCGGCGCAATACTGCGGGCCGGCCCTGCTCTAACAGGGCTTTGTGGACGTAGAATTCGTCGGGATTGACCGCGCCCTGCACCACCGTCTCGCCAAGCCCGTAAGCGGCGGTAATAAATACCACGCCATCAAAACCCGACTCGGTATCCAGGGTGAACATCACACCGGAGGCGCCGGTCTCACTGCGCACCATGCGTTGAATGCCGGCGGATAGCGCCACATCACTGTGTTTAAAACCGCGATGGGCCCGGTAGGAGATGGCGCGATCGTTGTACAATGATGCGAACACTTCCTTGAGCGCGTGCAACAGGCTGTCGAGGCCGACGATATTCAGAAAGGTTTCCTGCTGGCCGGCAAAGGAGGCATCCGGCAAATCCTCTGCGGTAGCGGAGGATCGCACCGCGACCGCCATAGCCAGATTATCCGCGGTCAGCTGCTGGTAGGCAGCTGCTATATCTTGTTCCAGCTCAGGCTTGAACGGCGCCTCCAGAATCCAGCTGCGAATAGCCGCGCCGGTTGTTGCCAGTGCCTCGACGTCATTGACATCCAGTTGTTGCACGGCATCATCGATACGCTGATCCAATTGCTTGTAGGCCAGGAACTCCCGGTAGGCGTCCGCCGTGGTCGCAAAACCGTTGGGCACGGAAACCCCGGCACTGCCGAGCTTGCTTATCATCTCTCCAAGGGAGGCGTTTTTACCGCCAACCCGGTTGACATCATCCATACCCAATTGATCGAACCAAGCTATATTCTGTAACACCGGTGTTCTCCTTTTGTACCTGGCCACGCTGACAAACACGCCAGACTATCACTGGTGGATAGGCAGTGGTCAATACGATAGCCTCAACGGCAGCTAATAGGGATATAATGGGGCCGATATTACCGGATAACAAGACTTTTGCCTTTAGCCTTTAGCAAAAAAAAAAGAAAGTAGAAAAAGAAAGTACTCAATAGAATCCACGCAGAGGCTGCGATATGAAGCGAACCGCTTTCTTCCTATCCGACAGTACCGGCATTACCGCCGAGGTACTCGGCAATAGCCTGCTGGCGCAGTTTGAGAACATCGACTTCGACAAGTTCACAGTGCCTTACATAGACACCGTAGAACACGCTGTAGAGGTGGTAAGCCGCATCAACCGCGCGGCCCACAGCGACGGGGTATCACCTATTGTATTCGATACCATCATCGACAAGAAAATTCGCGCCGTCATCGCCCGCAGTGAAGGCTATACCATCGACATTTTTTCTTCTTTCCTGGCGCCGCTGGAAAAAGAACTACAGGCCGAGTCTACCTATACCGTCGGTAAATTCCGGGGCGTCACCACCGACCCCGCCTACAAGAATCGTATTGACGCCGTGCACTATGCGCTGGATAGCGACGACGGCAGCATTCGCAGCAACTACGACAAGGCCGACTTGATACTGCTTGGGGTCAGCCGCAGCGGCAAGACCCCAACCTGCCTCTATTTGGCGCTGCAATACGGTATCTATACCGCCAATTACCCGCTCACGGAGGAAGACTTGGAGCACAACCGGCTACCGGTCGCGGTGCGCGCCTATCGCGACAAGTTGTTCGGCCTGACCATTGACCCGGAGCGACTGTCAGCCATTCGCCATGAGCGCAAAGCCAACAGCCGCTACGCCTCGATCAATCGCTGTGAAGATGAAGTGCGCATGGCGCAGGCCTTGTTTCGGCGCTATCGCATTCCCATGCTCAACACCACGCGCTTTTCCATCGAGGAAATTTCCGCCCGCATTCTTGCCAAGGTCGGCATCGCCCGACGGGTGTCGAATTATTAGTGCCCTTTCCAGGTGATAGTGCCCGGAAGGAGCC
>CBDUUA010000192.1:0-4790 GCA_965370135.1 uncultured Cellvibrionales bacterium | reverse complement strand
GCCCGTGGCGAGACGTCAGCCCCGGGCCGTACCAGCACCCGGTCGATTAGATCCACACTGCGGCGCGCGTAGAGCTTGCTCAGTGAAACGGTCCCGTACAGCGTTCGGTAGCGAGGATTGCGGTTCAAGTAGGCGCCGATGCCCCGCCACAGCAGGAACAGTCCATGGGCGCTCTTCTGGTACTCGGGAATGATGAAGGATCTGCCCAGTTCCAGGCAGGGTTCGCGGCGGTTATGAAAGCGCGGGCCAAATTCGAACATCGATGATAAATAGAGCCCGGGCAAGCCGCTTTGGTCGATAAGCGTATCTGTCTGCCCGAGGCGATACGCCCCGACAACTGCATTATCTGCGTCGCGACACAAGAACAGATGCAGGTAGGTGGCGTCGAATGTGTCGGTGTCGCGGGGTCGGCCGCTGCCCTCATCGTGCATGCGGAAGGTTTTTTCGCGCAGCCGCGCGATCTCGTTTACCGTCTCGGGCAGCTGGTGTTGGTAACCCCAGTAGACACTGTAGCCTTGCTGCTGCAAGAGTCGTTGCCCGGGTATGGCCGCCAGCTCCCTGGCAATGACTGCATGACCGGACGGCGGCGCCAAGGGCGCGCAGACTGCGGCGGTTTGGCCGGCGTCGGCATCCGCTGCCGGCCAGGCGAGCGCCGCCACCGGGTCAGCGAGGTAGGTCTGGAGGCGGAGGAAGGCGGTAATCTCGTCAGCATTACCCAGGCGCTTGAGCAGAGTCGCAGGCACCTCCCGGCCGGCTGCCACTTCGACCTCGCGGTCGCGCAGGGCGAGCATTTCCCGCACCAACATCAGCAGGCGGAAGCGGTAGTGGATGCGCCCAAGACGATGGAATATCCTGCGATTGGTTCCACCAACGTAGACGCTGGTAACGCTGGCGCCGGTTTGCAGCGCAAGCCGGGCCGGCAGCCGGTTCCAGGGTGCGTCAGTGATGCGGCCGAGCTCTTGCTGGTGGAAGGACACCATGCCCGCGGGAAACAGTACCAACAAGCCCCCGTTCTCCAAATGCCGGCGACACTGGATAATCGATGTCACATTGCCGCGACTCGCTGGCTGCAGCGGGTTGGTGAAGATGAAGAAATCGGAGAGCTCGTCGACAACACTCAGGCCGACATTGACCATGATCTTCAAGTCCGCCCGCCGCGAAGCCAGGATATGGGCCAGGATGACGCCCTCTATGCCTCCGTAGGGGTGATTGCAAACGACGATGGCGGGCCCGGAGTCAGGTACCGCACTGCGCACCTGCTCCGCCCCCCGAATCCGAATCCCCTGCTGATCGAGGAAGCTCTCGACGAAGGATTGTTTGTCCATCCCCCGCATGTCGAACTTGTGGTAGCGCCGTGCCAGCGCATGGATGCCGAGCAGCCGGTCGAGCACCGGTGCCGCCAGTCGCAGCAGCAGGCCCGCTCTGCCCGGAGCGGCAAAGGCCGCAAGACTTATCGGGTTGTCGCTGCCGGGGGATTCGACCTGCCGGCTGTCGACCGGTCCGGCAACGGCCCGCCCCGATTGCATGTCTACCAGGGGTTGACTGTGCATCAGCTTGCCTGCCGGGGTCGCAGCAGTCGGTTGAGCAACCAGTCCATACTGACGTAGCGACCGCCGCCGAGGACCAGCAGGGCGAGCAGCATGATGGTATAGGTGGCGGCAAATTCGATGCCGTTATTCAGTATTACGATGGAGCCGCGGTCCGTAAGCCAGCCATAGTTGCCGTATTCGTGCAGAATATCCTTCACCGCGGTGAGGCGAGCCACCGATTCCATGACCCGCTCATTGGCTAGTGGTGCGCCGGCATCCGCGATAGCCTGCCAGCCGTTGTCCCAGTGCGCGGTGACTGCCGCGACCAGCATGGTGAATATCAGGGGGATAGAGATCCAGCGAACCAGAATACCTGCTGCCAGAAAGATTGCGCCCAGGATTTCGGTCCAGCCGGCCAGAAATGCCATGACTTCGGGGAATGGCAGCCCCAGCCCCCAATCAGGGTTGCCGAACCAGGCTACCGTCGCTTCATAGGGCCGCAGCGTCGACAGGTCGATCTTGTGGCTGCCCGCCATCCAGAATATCGGCACCAGAAACAGGCGCAGCGCCAGGGATGGCAGGCCGTCAGCGTGCTTGAGCGTGTCTGACAGGCGCTGTCGGCTCGAGTAGAATTGCGAAACGAGCTTGTTCATTGGCGATTCCCACTGTGGGTGCCTGATTTTCGGCGTTAGATGCGGGCTTTGTTGATTTTCGGCAGTGGCAAATGTGCTGTTCATACTATTCATAGAATGCTCCGGTATCAGCTCATGTTCTCAGTAAGGACTATAAGCTAGATGCGAGCCGGGCAACTTTGTTACAAACGGGGAGCAAAAAACATCGGGGAGTAGTTGAGGAGTAGTTGAGGTACCGAGCTGCGGGCCGGCGAGCCTGCCAGTAATAGCATATCGGGCGGTGAACTTTGATCAAAAACGGCCCTCTTAATCTTTGGAGAGGACGGGTTTTTCCTATAATCTCCCCCGTCTATCAGGGCATGCTATCAGGCCATGTGGTTTTCCAGGCCTACGGAATCCAGGTTGAATCCTACAGGAATGAGTATGGCGGAAAACGGCAGTTTGGCGCGCTTGAAGCAGGGAGACAAGGCGCTCTTTGCGGAGTTGGTTCGCGATCATCACCGGGCCTTGATTGCCCTGGCGATCCCCATAGTCGGGCGCAGTGAAGCGGAAGAAGTGGTTCAGAATGCCTGGATTAAAGCCTATCAGGCGATCGCAAGTTTTGAAGCGCGGGCAAAGCTTCGCACCTGGTTGAGCCGCATTGTGATCAACGAGAGCAAGATGCTACTACGCCGGCGCAAGCGAGAGTTGTTATTCGCCGACAGCGCGGCGGCAGGTGATAGCGAACAAGTTATGACAGACCGTTTTTCAGGCCGTTTTACAGGCAATGGCAGCTGGCGCCAGGGTCCCGCACTCTGGCATGCCGACTCCCCCGATGCCCTGCTGATGAGTGATGATCTCAACCTCTGCCTGCAGCGTTTGTTGTCTGTTATGCCCGACAAGCAGCGAGCTATCCTCGAAATGCGCGATGCCAGCGAGCTGAGCTTTGACGAGATTTGTAACAATCTGTCCATTTCTGCATCCAATGCCAGAGTGCTGCTGCACAGAGCCAGGGCACAATTGTTTGAGCTGGTGGATCACTATCAGGAGACGGGCGAATGTTGAGCTGTCGCGAAGTAGTCGATGATGCGGATAGGTGGATTGCGGGTGAATTGTCATGGCGACAGCGCCTGGCTATGAGACTACACCTTTCGATGTGCCGTCATTGCCGCCGATATATTCACCAGTTGAAAATGCTGATTCGCGCTGTTCCCACCATGCATGTCAGGGCTAGTGAAGAGGAGGTCGCCAGGGTTATGGACGGTATTGATTTGGACGAGAAATAAGCTGGGATTTTGGTGGAAAACGGGCGGGCGATGCCTCGTATGGAATTCCGGGGCTATGCTGCTGTTCGCTGTATAAGACTACCTGATTACCCATAAACCTCAGCCAATGGCCAATGTAAGAAAACGATAGGGTATCGACGCAGTTCTTCGAAGAGATGACTTTGGTCAAATGACAAATCGGCAGGACAGCCGATTTGCACGGCGAAGCTGCCCGCAGGGTGAGGTACAAGGACGTACCAAATGCATTTGACCCAATCAACTCCGCCCACCCTGCTGTAGGGCCGAATTTATTCGGCCACTTTGCTTGGCTGAGGTTTATGGATAATCGGTTAAGGCTATATCACCTTGCGAGGGTAGCTAGCGCTTTGTCGACATCCTCAGGCTCGTATCCAAAGGGCCCTTGGTCACCGCAGTAGACCACCCGGCCATCCCGCACAATGTACAAACGAATGGGCCAAGAGTTGTAAGCCTCGAGCAGCTTGTCATCCATTGAGTCCAGTACCAGCGGCATATCGAGTTGTTTTTTCTCGATCAACCAGCGAGCCATGGCAGCGCGTTCTGCAAGTGTTTTTGCATAGTAGAAACAGAAATCCTCTGTCCGGGTGTACTCCTGATCGTGTTCATACTGATGATCCAGCCGCCAGCCATCTTCGGGGTGGGCTTCGGCCGTGTAGACGAACAAGAAAAGAACGCCCTTGTCTGCCCATCGGCTTTGGAGTGCTTTGAGTTCGTCTATGCGCTTGCGCTGATGGGGGCAGGTGTAAGCGCCGAAATTCAACACCAGCAGGGTCGAGGCCTCCCGGCCGAAATAAGAGGAAAGGGCTACCGTTTCCCCATTCAGGTCGATCACCTCGCCATCCGGGGCCGGCTCGCCGATCGCCACGCCGCGGCGAATGCCCCCGGTCCAGCGCATAAATTCTCGATCCGCCGGGCTATTCTCCTTCGCGCCGGCGATACCCGCCGATTTGATGATTGCCAGCATCTCGCCGATGTAAAAATTGTGCGGTAGCTTATTGCTCAGTGGATAAAATCCAAGCACCCCGGAAGCCAGTAGCAATAGTCCGGACAATAGACTTGCCAGCGCGATTGCCGCCTTGGTATTGACGATGCCGATAAGGAGGAGTGACAGTCCCAGCAGCGGCAGCACAAAAGCCAGTACCAGAATGGTTTTCCTGATTTCGAGGGGTATTAGCGCGCCATTGCGAATGATCCGAACCGGCCCCATCAGGCCGATGAATAGCAGCAGTGCCCCGCCAATAACGAAAAGTGCGCGATGGCCACCCGGGGTGCCGGCAGAAAGCATCTGCCTGGCGAACAAGCCGAGTGTCAGCAGGCCCGCCACCCCCAGCAGCAGCGCAATGCCG
>CBDUUA010000191.1:0-4803 GCA_965370135.1 uncultured Cellvibrionales bacterium | reverse complement strand
GCCGGGGTGCTGGCGGGGGTCGAGTGCTATATCACGCGCTCGGGTTATACCGGCGAGGACGGTTTTGAAATATCCGTGCCCAGCGCGCAGGCACTGGTGGTGGCGCAGGCCTTGTTGGACTTCGATGGGGTCAAGCCCATTGGCCTGGGCGCCCGGGACTCCCTGCGTTTAGAGGCCGGGCTATGCCTTTATGGTCACGATATGAACAGTGATACCACCCCGGTCGAAGCTGCCCTGAGCTGGTCGATCAGTCCCTCCCGGCGCAAGGATGGCAATAAGGCCGGTGGCTTTCCCGGCAGTGAGCACATACTTCAGCAGATGGAGGCGGGGGCGCCCCGCAAACGCGTGGGGCTGCAGGTCAACGGCAGGGCGCCGGTGCGCGAAGGCACAGAAATCCAGGACGCGGCGGGCGCCACTATTGGTCGCGTCACCAGTGGCGGCTTTTCACCGAGTCTCGATGTGCCGGTGGCCATGGGCACTGTCGATGCGGCCTCGGCAGCGGTCGGCACCGAGCTCTACGCTCTGGTGCGGGGCAAGGCCAGACCGGTTACCGTGGCCAAACTGCCCTTTGTACCGCAACGCTATCATCGCTAGATTGCCGTCATCGGCCCGCGCCGCAAGCCGTGAAAATGCCGTGTGCCAACAAAATGCCGTTAGCCAATAAATTGCCGTAAGCCAACAAAAAGCCGCAAGCTATTAAAATCGAGTGAATATCATGCCAGAACGACCCAGCCTACAACGATCTACCCCACAACAACGACCCACCCTACAACAACTGCAAGCCGACGATGCCTTTATCCGCCGCCATATCGGTCCCTCCGGCAGTGATCAACAGCGGATGCTGGAGCAACTGGGCTATGACTCCATGGAGGCGTTTATTGCCGCCGTGGTGCCGGCGGGTATTCGCATGGACGAACCGCTGCAATTAGGTGAGCCGACCGCCGAGCACATAGCGCTGGCCGAGCTGAAGGCGATAGCCGGCAACAACCGCATGTTTCGCTCTTTTATCGGCCAGGGTTATTACAACACTCTGACCCCGGGGGTGATTCTGCGCAATGTGCTGGAAAACCCCGCCTGGTATACCGCCTACACGCCGTACCAGCCGGAAATATCCCAGGGTCGGTTGGAGGCGCTGCTCAATTTCCAGACCATGGTGGCCGACCTCACCGGCATGGACATCGCCAGTGCCTCGCTGCTGGATGAAGCCACCGCCGCTGCCGAGGCCATGGCGCTGGCCCTGCGCATGGGCAAAAACCGCAGTCGGCGCTTCTTTGTGGATGCCGACAGTTTTGACCAGACCATCGAGGTGCTGCAGACACGGGCCGAACCACTGGGGGTAGAAATAGTCTGTGGCGACCCACTGCGGGATCTCGAAGGTTGCGACTGTTTTGGCGCCTTGCTGCACTATCCGGGCGCCGGCGGTGAGCTGTGGGATTTCCGCGGTGTTGTCGAGCAACTCCATGCCGACAAGGCGGTCGCGGTGTTCGCCGTCGATATCCTGGCCATGCTGTTGCTGGAGTCCCCCGGTGCACTCGGCGCCGATGTGGTGATCGGCTCGACCCAGCGCTTTGGTGTGCCGCTCGGTTATGGCGGTCCCCACGCGGCCTTTATGGCCACCCGGGAAAAGTTCAAGCGCTCGATACCGGGTCGCCTGGTCGGCGTGTCTATCGACAGCGAAGGCAACCCCGCCTATCGGCTGGCGCTGCAGACCCGGGAGCAACATATACGCCGGGAGAAAGCCACCAGCAATATCTGTACCGCCCAGGTTCTGCTCGCCGTGATCGCCAGTATGTATGCAATTTACCATGGCCCCAGGGGGCTGAAGGCGATTGCCATGCGGGTGCATCGCTCCACCGCAGTGCTGGCCGCCGGCCTGGAGTCGCTGGGATTTGAGCTGGCGAACAGTTTTTACTTCGACACCTTGACGGTGAATACCGCCGGTCAATCCGAGGCCATCAGGCAAAGAGCCCTGGACAGCGGTATCAACCTCAATATCATCGATGCCAATCAGCTTAGCTTGTCCCTCGACGAAACCGTTAGAATCGAAGATATCGAGGCGCTCTGGCAGGTTTTCGATCCACGGAGCGGCTTGAGCGCTGCGGATGTCGATGCCGGTACCGAGGATCGCCTGCCGACCGAACTGCTGCGATCGGCCGAGGTATTGAACCAGGAGATTTTCCACCAGTACCATTCAGAAACCGAGTTGATGCGTTACCTGCGCAAACTCAGCGACAAGGATCTGGCGCTGGATCGCACCATGATCCCGCTGGGCTCATGCACCATGAAGCTCAATGCCGTCGCCGAAATGATCCCCATCACCTGGCCTGAGTTTGGCCAGCTTCACCCCTTTGTGCCCCGGCAGCAGAGTCAGGGCTATCAGCAGTTGATAGCCGAGTTGGAAGCAATGCTCTGTGCCTGCACCGGCTACGATGCCGTGTCTCTGCAGCCCAATGCCGGTTCCCAGGGTGAATACGCCGGCTTGCTGGCGATCCGCGCCTACCATGCCAGTCGCGGAGAGGCGCATCGCACCATCTGCCTGATTCCATCATCGGCCCACGGCACCAATCCGGCCAGTGCCCAGATGTGTGGTATGCGGGTGGTGGTGGTCGCTTGTGATAGCAGTGGCAATGTCGACCTCGACGATTTGCGCAGTCGCGCCGAACAGCACCGCGACGATCTCGCCGCCATTATGGTGACCTATCCCTCGACCCACGGCGTATTCGAAGAGGCTATTACCGAGGTGTGCGATATCGTGCATCAACACGGCGGCCAGGTATATATCGACGGCGCCAATTTGAATGCCATGGTGGGCTTGTGTCAGCCCGGCCGCTTCGGTGGCGATGTGTCCCACCTCAATCTGCATAAAACGTTTTGTATTCCCCACGGTGGTGGCGGTCCCGGTGTGGGCCCGGTGGCGGTGCGTTCACACCTGGCGGAGTTTCTGCCTGGTCATCGTCGACTGCATGGTCGACTGAATGGCCGATTGGAGGACGATAGTCCGGTGGGCGCGGTGTCTGCCGCACCCTTTGGCAGCGCCAGTATTTTGCCGATCACCTGGATGTATATCAAAATGATGGGGGCCAGCGGACTGAAACTGGCTACCGAAAATGCCATGCTCACGGCCAACTATGTGGCGGCAAAATTGCAGCCCGCCTATCCGATTCTGTACACCGGTAGTCAGGGTTGTGTCGCTCACGAATGTATTATCGACGTGCGCGGCATCAAGGAGCAAACCGGCATCGACGTCGAAGACATTGCCAAGCGGCTGGTGGATTTCGGCATCCACGCGCCGACCATGTCCTTCCCGGTGCCGGGCACCTTGATGATCGAGCCGACCGAGAGTGAAAGCCTCGAAGAGCTCGACCGCTTTATCAGCGCCATGCTGCAAATTCGCGCCGAAATCGCGGCGGTGCAAAATGGCGACATCGAGCACGGGGACAGTCCGCTGCGCCATGCGCCCCATACCGCCGCTATGGTGAGCACCGACGAATGGACGCGCAGTTATAGCCGCGAGGCCGCCGCCTACCCGGTGGACTGGCTCAAACACGACAAGTACTGGCCGCCGGTAGCGCGCATCGACAACGTCTACGGCGATCGCAACCTGGTGTGCGCCTGTCCGCCGATGGAGAGCTACAGGGATGAAAGTTACAGGGATGATTGAGCCGCGCCTGAATTACTTTGCGCGAACATAGAGTTGCTTCTGGTTAGAATTGGGAGCACTGCGCTTCTCAGTCACAAACAGTTCGGTTTTTGCTTTTACCAGGTCGGACAGTTTTTTGTAACCGTAATTCCTGGAATCGAAATCCGACTGCAGCTTGTTCAGGTAAGTACCGAAGATTCCCAGGTTTGCCCAGCCGCTATCGTCGACTGACTGTTCAAGTGCGTCGAGCATAAACTTCTCTGGGAATTCCATCTCGATTTTTGCGGCTGTATTCGATTTTTCACCGGCTGCAGGCTTGCGAGTCGCCCCTCGGGTTTTTCCGTCTGCGTCGCTGTCTTTTCGTGACGCGGGTCTTAACACTTCTGTAAATATAAACTTGTGGCAGGAGTTTTTGAAGGCCGCGGGAGTTTTCTTCTCGCCAAAGCCAAGCACTGTAAGCCCCTCCTCTCTCAGGCGCATGGCGAGTCCAGTGAAATCACTGTCACTGGTCACCAGGCAAAAGCCGTCGAATTTTCGGGTATATAGTAAATCCATCGCGTCGATAATCAGGGTGCTGTCAGTCGCATTCTTGCCGGTCGTATAGGCAAATTGCTGAACCGGTTTGATGGCAAATTTCTGCAGCACCTTCTTCCATGAAGCGCTATGGGGTGAGGTGAAGTCTCCGTATATCCGCTTCACTGTGGCCTCGCCAAAGCGGGCAACCTCCGCCAGTAGGCCCTCAATAACCGCGGCCTGCGCGTTATCGGCGTCGATCAGCACCGCCAGACGCATTGAATGCTCTTCTGACTCCATTTTTTCCAGCAGGCGTGGTGATACCATAATGAATTTCCCGGTTTAATGATTGGCAATCAATTGGACGGCATAATACCGCTTTATTTCCTGCTATAGTGACCATCCTTTAAGAATCTTACGCCATTCGAGTAGCTAGAAAATGCAGCAAGTGAATGGCTTTGTACTCATACTCTTGATCCACCAGGCGGTGTTTCAGGGCATATTTTTTGCCAAGAATATTGTCCTCCGCCATAAACTGGGCACGCCGATCCAGGGCAGGAATCGGGAGGCCAATCTTTCGATTGGCTTCTTCGCTTTGTTTATCGGTGTGGCGATTTTGATTGCGCTGTTCGATGCTCCGTTGGCCGGCA
>CBDUUA010000190.1:0-4834 GCA_965370135.1 uncultured Cellvibrionales bacterium | reverse complement strand
AGCTCGATGCCAATGCTGAAATCATTGCAGTTGTCCACGCCGTAAAAGCTGGACTCGCCAGCATGCCAGGCGCGATCATTAAAGCTGACATATTGGCTAATACGGCCACGGCGATCAATCAACACATGAGCAGATACCTGTACCCGGCAGATCTCCTGAAAATAGCTGTGCTCCTGGGGATTGAGACAATTCTGGAACAATGCGTCGATATAGGCGCCCCCAAACTGACCCGGCGGCAAGCTAATATTGTGGATCACCAGCAAGTCGATGGTGGTATCGGGGCGAGGCCCGCAATTGGGGCTGGGAACTCGGCGCGCAGTGCACAACCAGCCATCAGTGATAGCAGTGATAGTCGCGACCGGTAAGCCCGAATTATTTGAGTGCATGGTCATGCCGGCATTCTAACACCGGAAAGTTAGAAAAGAAGACGCTGCTTACGGCTACGGCCGCGGGGCTACTCGCACCCACCGCGCGCTACAGCAACTATTGTTGACTCTGCTGCAACTGCGAGATAACAGATTCCAGGGCCCGGTCAAACAACTGGCGGTCATCCAACAGTTTGACGATATCTTTGGCAACATTGGATGCGAGCTGCTCCCGGGTCCACTCTGCCACTTTTTTACCGGTGCGATTGACGAAAATATACCTGCCGCTGGGCTTCAGCACTGCGGCCAGGCGACAGCGAAAACTGGCCTCCTCGCCCTGGTTAAACTGCACCCAGCTACCCGTCGACAGACTGTCGACAGCGGATAACATCGCCTCATCGACATCATCGTTCTCATCATTCTCATTTAACACATCTTCATTATTCGCCGCCCCACCGCTGCCGGGGACAAGCGGCGACTCCGGCACTGACTTCAGGTTTGGCACATCACTATGAGTCTTGCCACTGGAAAGCATATCATCCAGCGTGGTGCCACTAGCCTGCTCGCGGGATGCGGCAGCTGACGAATCAGTGGTCGCTGTTGGCTGCTCCAGCAAGCAGGAATAAATGGCCTCCAGTTGTTCGAAAAAATGATTCATGGCGAAGTGGCTGAAGCCCACTCGACTCAGGCCACTGCGAATACTCTTGAAAAGACCGGGCTGAAGCGTGGTCAAGCGCTGGCGCTCCGGCGCAGTCGGCTTCGGCTGCACACTCCAAATCAACTCGTCCATGACCCGGCAAGCCGCCTTCCAAGTGCCGCTGGTTTCGCCCTCCCGAGCATAGATCAGGAACAAGACCTTGGACCATGCGTGTTGCAGCAACTCCGACACCACCCCGGGCAGCGATTTTCCTGCGGTGCAGGCATCTATGGTTGCGGCGACGGTGTCTTGTGCTATCTCGGCTCGCTCCCGACCTTTCGCAGTATCCAGGGTGCGCTGTTCCACAATATTGGCGCGACGACGCTCGTTCTCCATAAAGGAGAGAAAGTCCGCGAGCACCGACTGGAAAATGCCAATATCATCGTCAAAGGTGTTCAATATTGTCTCTACAGACTGCTTGAACTTTCGATAGAGAAAATCTCGATCGGCCTTGCCCGACGGCGACCAGCCAATGCCGGCATGGGCCATTTGATTGAGTAGCTTGCGGGCGGGATGGCTGTTCTTGCCGAAGAAGCTCTTGTCTATCAGCGCCACCTTGGCCATGGGTACCTGCAGCTGACTCAACAAGGACTTGAGAGGCACCGGCAGGTTGTCATCTTCGAGTACAAACTGGAACAGCAATGAGACGATATTGATGGCATCCTCATCAACCTCTCCCAGCGCATAGCGACCCTCCTCAGCGTCCTGGTTTAGAGTCTCCTCTATCAGCTTGCGTAAATCCTGGCGCTCGGGCAGATCACTCAAATAGCCGCTATCGTCGGTAGCAGCACCGGGCAGGTAATTCTGCAAGTTGGTGAGCAGATCGAGCACCATCGCCCGGCGCACAATCTGTACCTGCCCGGTACCGGCCTGGCCGTCGCGGCCTACCCCCTCTGCGCTCCGGCCGGCATTAAAACCACCGGCGCGCTGCAGTAGACCTTGCAGCTCGCTAAACATACCATCGGTGTTAGTACCGAGACCACTGCCGGCGTAGTTTTCATCATCCGGGGCTGCGGACGAAGAACCAGCAGCCTGGGGGCGATCGCGAGGGGCCCGGTCGGCCAGTGAGATATTGGTGAGAACACCTTCTTCCGCCAGGTCGCGGTTCAGGGTCTGGTATAGTTTGGGCAGCTCTCTAACGACAAAGATGTCAAACAGTTTGAGCACCAGCAAGCGCGCTTTGATATCAACATCCAGCTTGCCACAGGTCTGCGCAAAAGCATCGCATATTTGCTGCGGCCCAATGGGATTGTTGGCAATGGTGATCGGCACCCGGTTGAGCAAGCTATCAAAGCGCATCGACAACAGCGACAATTCATCGGCGCATTCGGTCATCGATCGGGTCACCATGCCCTCAACCGCGAGCACCTCTTCAATTTCGTTATCATTGACCAGCGACAATGACGCCGCATCGGCTTCCGGCTCAACAATCACCTCAGTGGTGTTTTCGAGTTGTCTGAAGACCAGGTCATAGATCTGGACAAATTCCATCTCCATGCCGCGGCGCTTGATTCGCAGTTCGCGCATCGACTCAAAATAGATATTCTGGTCATGATTGCTGGGGGATCGGTCGGCCATTTCAAACAAGGCATCATCGGCCTGGTCGAACATGCGCGCCAACACGTCCATCAACCTCAAACGCGCCTTTTCCTGCACATTGCGAAAGCGGGCGGAGAATCGGGCATCCTGGGCTCTGTCCCGTTGGCCTAACCCCGCAATTGATGCCAGCTTGACGCCGTCTTGTTTTGTGCCGCTCATGAGAGATACCTGTGGCTATTCAATGGACTGGAGCCGCCAGACTACGCCGCGCCAATACGCAGGCGAAGCCCCGCCAGACAATTATAGACAGCCCCCCGCGCCATCGCCGCGTGACTTGCCAAATCGAGAATGGGCTCACATCTTTGCCAGATGCGCCACGATTTAATAGAATCGTTGGCGCCAAGTACGGATACGACCAGCAATACCCTTCACAGGAATACTATGAGTCTGACACTATGCTAGTACCCGATATATTTTTAGCGGATTTGCAGTCCGCGGTTCGCATTGCGCTACAGGAAGACATCGGCTCCGGCGATATTACCGCCGAGCTAATTGCCCCGGAGCAAACCGCCACCGCCCACATTATTAGTCGTGAGCAAGCTATCATCTGCGGACAACAATGGGTCGACGAGGTATTTCGCCAACTGAACCCCCAGGTGCAGATCGAATGGCATTGTAATGACGGTGAAATGGTGACCGCTGACCAGCATCTGTTTACCGCCAGGGGTAGCGCCAGGGCGCTGCTTACCGGCGAGCGCACAGCGCTGAACTTTTTGCAGCTACTGTCGGCAACCGCCACTACCGCAAGGCTGTATGCCGACCTGGTCGCCGATACCGAGGTCAAACTACTCGACACCCGCAAAACGATTCCCGGCCTGCGCACTGCACAAAAATACGCGGTCAGGTGTGGTGGCTGCTATAACCACCGCATCGGCCTGTACGATGCGTTCTTAATCAAGGAAAACCATATTGCCGCCTGTGGTTCCATTGCCGCCGCTATCGAGCAGGCTCGCTTCATGCACGGGGACAAACCGGTAGAGCTTGAAGTCGAAAGCCTTGCGGAATTTGACCGGGCACTGGCGGCGGGCGCCGACATCATCATGCTGGACAATTTTACCATCGCCAACCTGCGCGAGGCGGTACAACGCAATGGCGGCAATGCCAAACTGGAGGCCTCTGGCGGTGTGACCCGGCAAAACATTCGCAACATCGCCAACACCGGCGTCGATTTTATTTCCATTGGCGCCCTCACCAAGGTCGCCAGCGCCATCGATTTATCCATGCGCTTCGAAGACCTCCCGCGCTAATGCACCTCGGTGTCCTGAGCCTGGACTTCCACCTTGAGGGCTGCCGCTCCCTCAAGGAGAAGCGGCAGCGATTGAAGGGATTGAGAGATCGCTTCGGTAGACTGAGTCACATTGCCGTCTGTGAAAGCGATAATGCCGACCAATGGGACAAGGCGCAGTGGTCATTTGCCTGCCTGTCCCATAGCAAAGCCGGCATCGCCAGCACCTTTGCCACAATAGAAGAGCACGCCGCCACACAACTCGACGCCGTCATTTATCGGCGGCAGCTGGAGTACCTCTGAGCGGGATGGCAAGGTCCGTGATACTTACCTACTGCGACCTCGTTAGGGCACTTTAGCTACCGCGAGAGCAATGCCAGCCTGCCCGAGTATCAAGCAAACAGCTCTACCCCTGCCGCCACTGCCGATTTCTTTAGCTTGTTGTCCTCCGTCGCCAGAGCCATATTTCCACGCAAAGCAAGCTCCAGGTAAAGCGCGTCGTAGGATGTCAGCGTGTGTGTTCTGCATAGGCGCATGACATGGCCCATATTGCCGAGGGGCAAATAATCGACACTTATTGGCAGTTGCGATAAGACTCGCAGTGCTTGATTCACCTTTTCCGCAGTGATGCGCTTCCTGCGCTCGGCTTGAAACAGTACATTTGAGACCTCTGCCGGCCAGATACTCGGGGATATGGCCGTTGTGCCTTCATTCAGTAGAGCCTGGCGGACAAGCTCACTGTACTCGCTGAACTCATCCTCAAAAAACCACGCCACTGTCACTGAACAGTCCAGCACAAAGCTTTTCACTACCGGCGTCCTTCCGCACGCAATTCTGCGACCGACAATTCGCTGCCAAGCCGAGTGCCCACTCTAATATCATCCATTTCAGCAAATAAAGTTTGCAATTCATTTTGCGAAGGGCGACTTGCGGACACCAGCTTTACCA
>CBDUUA010000189.1:0-4843 GCA_965370135.1 uncultured Cellvibrionales bacterium | reverse complement strand
GTATTGTGGCTGGCGGCCTGTACCGCGACGCCTTATATCGACGAGCCACGGGGACAATTGTCACAGGCAGACGATCAAGCTCGAGTCACCAAAACAGTGCAGGGCGGCAGGGATAACGAGATACTGGTTATGCTGGCCTTCTCTGGCGGGGGCACACGAGCGTCGGCTCTTGCCTATGGTGTTTTGCAGGAACTGGCGGCAACCACGATACAGACATCCCGGGGTGAACGACGTTTGCTGGACGAGGTCGATATCATTTCTTCCGTCTCCGGTGGCAGTTTTACCAACGCCTATTTCGCACTCTACGGCGATAGAATCTTCAAGGATTTCGAACAGCGCTTCCTGCGGGTAAAAATACAGAGTGAACTGGAAAAAGGCCTGTTCAAGCATGCGGGAAAGCTGGGTAGTCGTAGCTATGGCCGCTCTGACATGGCGGCCGAGCTCTATGACGAGAAAGTATTCGACTACAAGACCTTCGGTGATATCAAACGCCCCGGAGTCCCTTTTACCATCATTAACAGCACCGACATTGCATCGGGTTCGCGGATCGCGTTTACCGACCAGATGTTTGATCTGTTCTGCGCCGATCTCGACAGTTACCCGATATCCAGGGCTGTTGCGGCATCCGCTGCCGTACCGGGCGCCGCCACACCGATTACGCTGAAAAACTATGCGGGGCAGTGCGGTTACAAGCCGGCAGCCTGGCTCAAGACTTCGGTGACATCGCCAGTATCGGTGCCAATCCCGGAGGCAATAGACTATCGCAAGTACCTCGACGCGGGTGAGCGACCCTGGATACATCTGGTCGATGGCGGCATCTCCGATAATCTGGGTTTGCGCGCTTTTTACACGGTCTTTAATATAGAGCACAATGAGGAGCATGTACTGAGGATGTTGGGTCATGAAAACGTGAAGCAGATTGTCATTATCTCGGTCAATGCGGCGACCCATAGCTATCCCGATTGGGGTAAGGATCCCAATCCACCGAAGATCAAGCACGTGCTGGGGAGTGTGACCGATGTGCTGATGAACCGCTACACCGCAGATACCACGCAAATTGTGCGGTCCTTCTATAAAAACTGGAGCGACTCCAAAACCCGTGCCGGCGAGCCAATTGCCTTTGATTTTGTGGATGTGAGTTTCGCCCAGGTTCAGAATTTGCAGCAACGTCAGCAGCTCGAAATCATAGCAACTCGCATGCAGATCGAGGGCCCGGAGGTCGACCGCCTGATCGCCGCCGGCCGCTCGATTCTGAAAGGCTCCAGTGAATTCCAGCAGTTTTTGGATCGTAACAGCGGCTCGGTTGCCGGCGGGAAATAGCAGTTCAGGCCACTTGCGAATGGGCCTCGGAAAGAAGCAACGCTGTTAAGTTATTCTGGTCAGCGAGTACGAGGGAGGGTAGTCAAATGGCAAGCACGCAAGGTAATTCGGTACGCATGCTGTTTGGCAGCCTGCTAATTCTTCTACTGGCCGGCGTTTATACCGTATCAGCCGCAAAGCCTGCACCCAGTGTCGACCCCGCCGCAGCGAGATCAGCCTGCCCGGAGTCTGCCGAGGATGTGCTGCTGGATCTTGAGCAACTGGAAAATGGCATTAGAAAGACTAAAGCCGTGGGCATGATGACCAAGATCAAACTCAAAGGTCAAATCAACAAGCTTCTCGACGAGATCAAGGCGTACCATGCTGGCAGCAGCCCTTTTACCCTGGAGCAAATCAGAGAGCGCTTCGATCTGCTGTATATGAAAATAGTGTCTCTGACTCAGGACAAAGACACCGACCTGCATCTGCAACTGTGTGTGTCATGGGATTTGATCTGGGACGGTTTGCGAGATCCGCTGCAATTCCAAAATTTGAGTAGCCGTGAACGAGGAAGTGACCATGCGTATCTGTAGGCGAGTAATTAGGCGAGTATTCGTATTGGCTTGCGCACTGACTATGGGTTTTGTCCACGCGGATGAGGCATCAGACCAGGCGCATCGTCAAATCGTGATGACAGACCTGTTCGCAGTGATCAGCTTGAGCGGCCAGCACTGCGAAAAAGTGGTCGATTACGAGTTGATCAGTGAAATGAACTACATAGCGATCTGCAGCAACGGCAAGCGTTATCGCGTCGGCGTATCGCCCGAGGGTCGGGTGCAGACGACGGTCACACCACATAAAAAATAACAAGCAGGCGTTTCAAACCGCCGAAGCAGGGCGCAGCATTGGTTTGGTTAGGCAATGGTGAGAATCAGGATGCTTGTAGTGTGGCTGGCGCTGTCGGTGTTGCTGCTTTTGGTCATCGCTGTCGCCGTGTTGCTCATCAGTCTGCTGCGCGGTGTGACGGTGGACTCACTGTCACTGGGTCCTGTGGAAATAGAGAGCGCATTCGCGCATTTCGACGGCAAACTCTCTCTCGATATTGCGCGCCTGACGGTCTCTCGTGACAACTCTCGTGATGGCTCTCATGAAAAGCGGGCGCCGCCTTCCCCTGACAGTGACCTCACCAAGGTATTGAACCCGTCCCGGGTTCGGGATCTGCTAAACGGCATCCATCTGCTGGCCAGGGCTTTCAAACACATTGATATCGAGCAGATCGAGGTGGGGTCATTCAGCGGAAATTTTCGCTACCGCGAGCACGCGGCGGGGCATGTCAATGTCCAGGGTCCTGGCGTGGACGTCGCCCTGGATCTGAGCGTCGATGGCGACCAGTTGATCGTGGCTATCGACACCCTGAATGCGCCGAAGTTTGGCATCCAGGGAAGCGGGCAGGTTCGCCTGGAACCGCTCAGCCGGCAGCTCGAGGCCACGCTGGAGACCACGATCGGCGACACGCTGCCGCTACAGCTGAAGCTGCAAGCCGACAGGGAGCGCTTGACTTTCAATGGCCGCGGTCTGGCATCGGTGGCATCAATCGCGCCGATCGTAGACCTGTTCAAGCTGGGTCCAACGATCACCCCCTGGATAGTCGATTACCTGCGCGGCCGAGAGTATACCTTGGGCGAGATCAGTGGCAGCTTTCCCTACGACGATCCGGCCCGGATCCTGCAGACCCTGCATGCGGAAGTTCAGGTCGAAGATGTGGCCTATACCTTTGCCCAGGGGCTGGAGCCAGTGATCGCGAAGGCGGCGAAGCTTGTCTTTGAGAAGGGCATACTGCACATCTACCCCAATGACATGACGTTCTACGGGCAGGATGGGGGCGGCAGCACGGTAGATATTGATTTCAACCAGCACCGTGTCGTCGTCGTGGTGCATGTGCACACGCAAGCGCAGTTTAACCCTGGCATCAGGTCTGTACTGGCGCACTACGGGATTCCCTTGCCCTTTGAACAGGTGACTGGACTGACTGATACCGACCTGACCCTGAGCATCGACCTCGAGCCGCTGGCGGTTCATACGGTCGGCAGCTTTGTCACCACGGACAGCGTGATGCAGATGGGCAAGCAGCGGTTTCACGTCGATGCCATGGATGTCGGCATCAAAGACACCGCCATCACTTTCAAACAGCTCGAACTCAGCCAACCACAGCGGTTTTCGCTGAGCGCGAGCGGTGAAGTCGACGTCTCGGCGCAGCAGGGTGATCTGAGCATAGTGCTCGATCAGTTCCATTGGCCCGTACACAATACCGCCCTGGTGCTGCAGATCCCGGCCGGACAGCCACCCGTTTTTCGCTATCAAATGCGCCCCGAGGGCGACACCATCGTTGCTCCCGCCACGCGGTGGCGTTACGGTGACCTGAACATTGGCGTGGCAGCGCTCACCACACCGTTTGACTTAAAGACACTATCCGGCGATGTGCCTGCCACTGAGGTCAGCCTCGACAGCTGGTTGCGAGGGCGGGTGAGCGGCCGCTACAGCGCTCATGCTCCCTACGCCGATCTGCGGATCGCATTGCAGCATCTCGATGTGGTCGGACTGCAACTGGCGCAGCCGTTAGCAGGGCTGGCACTAACCGCCGGAGAGACGGTGGAGCTATCCACCTCCTCAGCCGTTAAGCTGTCGATGAAAGGCATGCCCCTCGAGCTGCAGCCCACCCGCATACGCTTCGCCAAGGGAGTTCTGCGCATACAGGAGTGCGGCGTGCAGATGCTTGCCGGTCTGAGCGCGGGGCTGAGTGGTGAAGTGAGCCTCACCGAAGGCGAGGGTCGTTTAATCCTGCGCGATCTTGAAATCAGCGACAAGTCCGGCGCACTTTTGCTTGCCGCGGACAATACAGTATCACTGAACATGTCCCGACAGGGTGGAGATCTGCGCCTCGCATCGCCGCAGTTGGCGCTGAATTTTAGTCGTGGGGCGACCGGCGCATGGACTCTCAATTGCACCGATATCGGCCTTATACACCGGCAGTCACCCCTTCTGCAGCGAGTCGGCCTCGACGACGGCGAGTTTCACCTGGCGTCATCTTCCGGCTCGGCGCCCTACACGATGAACGGCCGCCTGCATAGCGTCTACCCGATTCTGGTCGACGGCGACTCTCCGATACACGATTATTCATTCACCGGTAGTTATCAGGGCGGCCAAACCCGCCTGACGATCAATCAGCGCTTGCAAGTGGCGCTGGCCGAAACCCTCCGGATCAAGAGTGTAGGGCTGGGCTATAATCTTCCCGCCTTGACCGCCCTGGCTAAAGCAAACGCCGGTGCCGGCTCAAAGTCAAAAACGAAGCCAAAAACAGAGCCGACAATAAAGCCGACAATAAAGTCAACAATAACGCCAACAACAGGGCCAGAAACAAAGCCGCCGGACCAAGAGCCTGGGGCCGGTCCGGGCCTGCAGCTAAACGCGAGTGACAGCTTTATCTGGCTTGGCAAAAAGCGGCGTGTTTTAGCCAGTGAGCTCATGGTGAAGTACGCTGCCGGCA
>CBDUUA010000188.1:0-4861 GCA_965370135.1 uncultured Cellvibrionales bacterium | reverse complement strand
GCCTGACAAGCTGGGATTTCCCGATAATTCCATGCCCAACTGCGGATTCTAGGGTGAAAAGTTGTGGCTTTACGCTAATGGAAGTGCTGGTGGCGCTGGCTATCTTTGGCATTTTGTCGGCGGCTTTTCTCGGTCAATCGACCCAGCAGTTGGCCGGGGCCAGCCAGGCAGAATTACAGATGGTCGGTGATATTCTCGCCGAAAATGAACTCAACCGCGTGCTGGCGCGCACGCAATGGACGGAGCCGGGTTTGATCAGTTACCCGGTGAGTTATGGCGAGCTCGAGTTCGAGGTGATCGTCGACACCAGAGGGACTGATTTTCCGCTGCTGCGCAGGGTGGAAGTCGCAGTTCTGGCTGATGAATCCCGACCCCAGGCCAGAGAGCTGTCTCGACTGGTCGGATTTCGGGGACAGCATTAGGTGTTGCAGCGGGCACAACAAAAACAACACCAGGGATTTACGCTACTGGAAGTCATGGTAGCGCTGGGTATCTTCGCATTGATCGGCACGGCGTGTTATCAGTTGCTCCATAGTTTGACAGTGAGTCGAGGAAGTTTGCAGGCCGCCTCAGACAAACGTGCCGATGTGATAAAGGCCCTGCTGATTATTGAGCAGGATATGCGCCACCTGATACCGCGCAGCGTCAGGAGCGAAAGCTCGGAAAAACGCCTGGGTGCTCTTAGTAGTAGTGGCGATGGCGTGTTGGAATTTAGTCGCGGTGGTTTTCCGTTCCAGCGTTCGATCGTCCGCGACAGTGCGCGCAGGGTGAGCTATCGTCTGGAGCAGGAAGAGGGCCGGCCGGTACTCTATCGCGTGGTTTATGAGGTGCTGGATCGGGTCGAGGCCAGCCCATACTACCGCCAGGCTTTGCTCGCCGATGTTGCCGATCTGGGTTTTCGCTTTATGGATAAAGATGGCCGCTGGATGGCGGCGTGGCCACCCGTCACAAAAGACTCTGAGCAAGAAGATGACACCCTGACGGAGCTCCCCTTGGCGATAGAAGTGGCGATTACCCTGCCCATGGACAAGACGCTCCTGCGTATGATCAGTCTGCGATGACGTTGTCGATGAAGATGAAGATGCCAATGAAGCTGCCGGCCAAACAAAAAGGTATTGCCCTGCTCACCGTGCTGCTGGTATTTGCACTGGCGGCCTTTATTTCCCGCGATATGTTGCTAACCGGATTCACCGATACGCAACGACAAATCGCCCTCAAGGATTCGCGCCAGGCCTTTTACTATGCCCTCGGTGGTGAGGCTTTTGCCCGGGAGCTATTGTGGCGCGACCGAGACGAGGATATCGAACAGGGTAGAAATGTTGATAGCAAGAGCGATGCCTGGTCTAGCCGCGAGCTCGCGTTCCCCCTGGATGAGGGGCAAATTCAAATTCGTGTGGTCGACCTGCAAAGCCGATTCAATTTGACCAATCTGCGAGCTGAATCCGGTGCCGTCGATGCCGTGGCCGTTGCCCAGTTGCGCCGCCTGTTTAGCCGCATCGGTGTCGAACCGGATCTGGCTAACCGACTTGCCGATTGGGTGGATGAAGATCGCCAGGTCGGTAGCCGGGGCGCGGAAGACGAGGTGTACCTGGATGGCGATATCCCCGGCTTGTCCGCAAATACAGCGCTGGCTGATCTCAGTGAGATCAACCGCCTCGCGAGCTTGAGTGAGCAGCAGTATCAGGATATGAGCCGGCATCTGACGACTTTGCCGGAACGAACTAAACTGAATATTAATACGGTGAATATCGAGGTGATCTCGGCGCTGGCTGAGCGGGTAAATGAGCGCGGTGTGTCCGCATTGGAAACCCGGCAGGATATAAAAAGTTACCACAGTGTAGCGCGGGCCCTGAGTGAAACCGGGCTGGCGCCGGCGAGTTTGGCATCATACCTGGGCACCAGCTCGGACTATTATCAAATAGAGGTGATTGCCCTTTATCGTAAACGCAGTGCCAGATTGCGCAGCGTGGTTCATCGGCAGCGCAGTGATGGCAAAACCCGGGTGATTTATCGCTCACAGCACGGCAGCTTAAAGGCGGGTTAAATGTACGAGTATCTGGTTATCCGATTGCGCGATGGTGTCGTTTCAAGCACGGCAGCTGTGCAATGGATGCTGTTAAATTCCAATGGCGACGCCGCTGAGCCGCAGCAGGATAGCCTCGCGGAGGTGGGTGATTGCTATCTGTCACTGGCCCAGAAGCCCGTTGTCGTGGTACTGGCTCCGGCTCGCGAGCTGCTGCTATCGACCGCAGAGGTGCCGGTTGGTCAGTATCGCTACGCCAAACAGGCGATGCCGTTTCTGGTCGAGGAGAAACTGGCTGACGACATCGAAGACGTACACATTGCGATGGGATCGGTGGTCAAGAATCAAGCGGTTCCGGTGGCTGTGGTACGGCACTTCGATGTCATTAATTGGCTGGATGCCCTCTACAGTGTGGGGCTACCTACCACCTGGTTAGTGCCGGAGCAGCTGGCGTTGCCCTGGCAGCAGGGGTGTATCAAGGTTTATCTCGATCCACGGGGCAGCCTGATTCGAGATGGCCAGTGGCATGGTCTCGGATGTGATCTGTCGAATACGGCGCTGGCTGTCAAGTTGTTGGCGCAGCGAGTCCAGGGTGGCGCGCTGGCACAGACACCGAAGATAGAGCTCGCCTATAGTGTGGTTGGTGATAGTAGTGATAGTAGTGACAGTGCCGGGATGGAGCAGCTTGCCCGGGATATTCGTGCCGAATTGCAGGGGCAACTCGATACCGATATTAGCCTGCTGGCCTACCAGGAGAACGTGACGGAATTACTGGCGCGCACCCAGGTTGCAGACCTGGGTGGCTCGATCAATCTGCTACAAGGCGGTTACCGTGCTAACACCGCCGGATTGCGAGGTACTCTCAATGTGGGCAAAGTCGCGGCCACCTTTGCGGCCTGTATTGCGCTGCACCTTGCACTGACTGTGGGCACTGGTATCTGGTTCGATTGGCGCTCCGATAATCTCAGGGCTGATGCCCGCGCACTCTATAGCGAGTGGTTCCCCCAGGCCAAAAGGGTCTTTAATCCCCGGCGCCAATTACAGAGCAAGCTGGTTGACAACGATGGTGCAGGCAGCGAGTTGCTGTTGAGTTATATCGGCGCCGTGGCGGCGGGATGGCGCCCGGAGGACGGTGGTTTGCGCTTGCAAGCCATGGACTATGAGGGGCAGTCGGGCAATATGACCTTACAGTTGGAAGCGACAGTCGCCGATAGTATGGCGGCCTTGCAACAGCAGTTGCAATCGAGGGGGCTGCAAACCGACCTGACATCCGTGTCCCAACGAGGCCACCGGGTTACCGGCCGCCTGGAGCTTGGAGGATTTCGCTAATGACATG
This sequence comes from uncultured Cellvibrionales bacterium, assembly GCA_965370135.1. Classification (GTDB taxonomy): domain Bacteria; phylum Pseudomonadota; class Gammaproteobacteria; order Pseudomonadales; family JAHEGP01; genus JAHEGP01. The sequence goes on along the minus strand of CBDUUA010000188.1, from coordinate 1,502 downwards.
GGTAAAGGACTATGTGGAGCGGGTGGAAATCCGGATTCTTGAATCAACCCTGGGCCAGCGCGCCCTGGCCTGGTACCGCCGTCTGCCCGATCGCGATCAATTTTTGTTTAATTGCTGCCTGGTGCTGGTGCTGGCGCTGATAATCGTCGTTGCGCTGCTGCTGCCGGCAGGCCGCTACGCCGTCAATTCTGTTAGCGCCTACCAGCAAGCACGGGATGACTATCAATGGTTGCAAGCCAATGAACAGGCCGCCTTGCAAGCAGCTGCGGCTACAGCCGCGCCGGTTGACGCCAATAGTTTGTTGTCGACTGCGGTGTCATCGGCGCAGGCCTTTGGTCTTGAGTTCAGGCGCTATGAGCCGACCGCCGACGGTGATCTGCGTATCTGGCTGGATAACGCACGCTTTGAAAGCCTGGTCGGCTGGCTGCAGGACATCGCTCTTCGCTATCAGCTCAATGTCGACACCATCACGGTAAGCCCGGAGGGGGACAATGGCCTGGTCAACGTGCGCCTGGAAATCAAGGGATGACATCCACTGCGGATACCCGCTTCTACCACTTCTTCGGCATCAATGATTCGCCATTCTCTATTGCACCTGATCCGCATTACTTATTCCTGGGAGAGAAGCACCAGGAGGCGCTGGCGCACCTGTTTTACGGCATTGGCAACGAGGGTGGATTTATTGTCTTGACCGGAGAGGTCGGCACCGGTAAAACCACGATTTGTCGCACTATCCTGCAGCAAATGCCCGATACTACCGACGTCGCCTACATCGTCAACCCCCGGCTTGATGGCACTGAATTACTACAGAGCATCTGTGATGAATTGGGCCTCTTCTACGATGCGGAAGAGCGTACCAACAAGGTGATGCTGGATATACTCACCAAATTCCTGTTGGCGAGCCATAGCCGTGGTCGCCACACCCTGTTGATCATTGACGAAGCACAGAATCTGTCGGCCGATGTGCTGGAGCAGATTCGTCTGCTCACCAATCTGGAAACTAACGAAAAAAAACTGCTGCAGCTGGTGTTGATTGGCCAGCCTGAGCTGGCCGACATGCTGGCCTCAAAGGAGCTGCGACAATTATCCCAGCGGGTAACCGCGCGCTATCATCTCGAGACCCTCACTCGCACTGAAACCGCTAGCTATGTTACCCATAGGCTCCGGGTTGCCGGTTTCCAGGGGCCGTTGTTTTCCGCGGCGGCTCTGCGCAGCGTCTATCGCGCAAGCGGTGGTGTGCCGCGCCTGATCAATGTGCTCTGTGAACGCTGTATGCTGGGAGCGTATGTCAGCGAAAGTCGCGGTATCGACGCGGCTATTGTCAAGCGCGCCAGCAAGGAGTTGAAGGATCCCGAGCGCAAGAGCCGCCGTCTACGGCGCAAGCTCGGTGGTTTCAAGGCAGCGACGTTCACAAGCCCGGCGTTGGCGCTGTTGATGCTGGGCGCGGGCATTTACTACGGCTCCAGCCTGCAACATCCTCTGCCATCCCCGTCTGTGGAGGG
>CBDUUA010000187.1:0-4929 GCA_965370135.1 uncultured Cellvibrionales bacterium | reverse complement strand
TTCTGCTAAACTCGCGCCCCATGTCGAATCCAGCAACTGTCCAGTGTGCGCCCGAGCCGCAACACCACAACGTCGAGCAGCTATCCGCCCTGTTGAAAGCCAGCGGCGATTGCCTGCGCCTGGAAATCCTGCGAGTGCTCGACAGAGAGAGCTTTGGCGTGCAGGAGCTGTGCTCAATCTTCGCCATGCGCCAACCGGCGATGAGCCACCACCTCAAAGTACTGGCCCAGGTCGGACTGGTCGCCAGTCGCCGGGAGGGCAACTCCATCTTTTACCGTCGCCACCACCAATCACCGGCGCCACAATGGCAGGCGCTGTGGCAAAACCTGTTGCTGTCGGTAGACGACCTGGCCCTGCGCCCGGAATTGACCGAGCGCATCGCCGCTGTACACGCCAGCCGCGCAGATTCCTCCCGTCTGTTTTTTGAAGAGAACGCCGGCCGATTTCGCGCCCAACAGGAACTGATTGCCATTTATCAACAGTACGCCGAGCCCTTGCGCGAGCTGCTGGACACAACACAGCTGCCGTCACGGCGCCTGGCGCTGGAAATCGGCCCCGGGGAGGGCGCATTCCTGGCGGAACTGTCCCCTCGCTTCGAGCAGGTGGTGGCGCTGGATATCTCTGACAGCATGCTGAATATGGCGCGAGCCCACTGCAGCAAGCTAAACAATATCGCGTTTGTGCTGGGTGACACCGGCACCGCCAGACAAGCCGGGCTGCAGCCGGACTGTATTGTTGCCAATATGGTATTGCACCATACGCCGTCCCCTGCGGATATCTTTGCCGATATGGCGGCGCTACTGAATACCGGTGGCTCAATCTTTCTATCGGAGTTATGTCGCCACGACCAGGCCTGGGCCAGAGAGGCCTGCGGCGATGTCTGGCTCGGCTTCGACCCGGAAGATATCAGCCACTGGGCCGCTGCCGTTGGCCTGCAACAAGGACAGCACCTGTATTTTGCCCAGCGCAATGGTTTTAGTGTCCAGCTGCGGCAGTTCATCAAGCCCAATCCCAATACCAAACCCAATGATCCGTTAACCCGCAAACAGGAAATACTCGATGTCTGAATACACTGTTTTTACCTCTGAATCGGTCTCCGAAGGCCACCCCGATAAAATGGCCGACCAGATTTCCGACGCCATACTCGATGCCATTATTGCCGATGACCCCAACGCCCGGGTGGCGGTGGAAACCATGGTCAAGACCGGCATGGCGATCATCGCCGGCGAAGTCACCACCGACACCTATGTCGACCTGGAAGAAGTGGTGCGGAGCGTTATCCTCGACATCGGCTACAACAGCTCAGATGTAGGCTTTGACGGCGCCAGTTGCGCCGTGCTCAACGCCATCGGCAAGCAGTCCCACGATATTGCCATGGGTGTCGACGAGGGCGAGGACAAGGAGCAGGGCGCCGGTGACCAGGGCCTGATGTTCGGCTATGCCACCAACGAAACCGAGGTGCTGATGCCGGCGCCCATCTACTACGCCCACCGACTGGTAGAGCGCCAGGCGCACTTGCGCAAGGACGGGGTGCTGCCCTGGTTGCGCCCCGATGCCAAGAGCCAGGTGACCCTGCGCTATGAAAACGGCGTGCCGGTTGCTGTGGATGCGGTGGTATTGTCCACCCAGCACGAGCCCGACATCTCCCAGGCTGATATTCATGAGGCGATCATGGAAAACGTGATCAAGCATGTGCTGCCCGCCGAGTGGTTGCACGCCGACACCCAATACCATATCAACCCCACCGGCCAGTTTATTATCGGCGGCCCGGTCGGTGACTGCGGCCTCACCGGGCGCAAGATCATCGTCGACACTTATGGCGGTATGGCGCGCCACGGCGGCGGTGCTTTCTCCGGCAAGGATCCCTCCAAAGTCGACCGCTCCGCAGCCTATGCCGGGCGCTATGTGGCCAAAAATATTGTCGCCGCCGGGCTGGCCGATCGCTGCGAAATCCAGCTGTCCTACGCCATCGGTGTCGCCGAGCCGACTTCCATCTCGGTAAACTGCTTCGGCACCGGCAAGCTGCCCGATGCCCGCATTGCCGAACTGGTGCGCGAGCACTTTGAATTGCGGCCCCAGGGTCTGGTCGCCATGCTCGACCTGAAGCGCCCGATTTACCGCCAAACAGCGGCCTATGGCCACTTCGGCAGAACCGAAAGCAGTTTCACCTGGGAAAAGACAGACAAGGCCGATGCGCTTCGAGCGGCGCTTTAAGCCGTCATTGCACCCGGTCATGGCACTCATTTCATGACAGCCATTTCATGACCCCCTTTTTTTAAGGCACCCTTTTATAGCACCCTTTATATAGCACCCTTTTATAGCACCCAAAAGAGAACCCGATTATGACTACAGCAACAAGCGCAACAAAAGCAGACACCGATTTCAGCGACTATAAGGTAGCGGACATCAGCCTGGCCGGCTGGGGCCGCATGGAAATTGAAATTGCCGAAACCGAAATGCCGGCACTGATGGCCATTCGCAGAAAATACAGCGCCAAACAGCCGCTCAAGGATGCAAAAATCCTCGGCTGTATTCACATGACCATCCAGACTGCGGTGCTGATTGAAACCCTGGCGGAACTGGGTGCAGAGGTGCGCTGGTCCTCGTGCAATATTTTCTCCACCCAGGATCACGCCGCCGCTGCCATCGCCGCCGCCGGGGTTCCGGTATTTGCCTGGAAAGGCGAGACCGAGGAAGAATATGAGTGGTGCCTGGAGCAAACTATCCTCAAGGATGGCCGGCCCTGGGACGCCAATATGGTATTGGACGACGGTGGTGATCTCACTGCCATGCTGCACGACAAGTACCCGGCCATGCTCGACCACGTCCACGGCATTACCGAGGAAACAACTACCGGAGTGCACCGGCTACAGGAAATGTTGCAACAGGGCGTCCTCAAGGTACCTGCGGTCAATGTCAATGACTCGGTCACCAAGTCCAAGAACGACAACAAGTACGGCTGCCGCCACAGCCTCAACGATGCCATCAAGCGCGCTACCGACCACCTGCTGGCCGGCAAAAAAGCCCTGGTTATCGGCTACGGCGATGTCGGCAAGGGTTCGGCACAGTCCCTGCGCCAGGAGGGCATGATCGTCTGCATCTCGGAAATTGATCCGATCTGCGCCATGCAAGCCTGTATGGACGGCTTTGAAGTGGCCTCCCCCTATATCAACGGTATCAATGACGGCACCGATGCCAGTATCAACAAAGCGCTACTGGGCAAGACCGATATCGTCGTCACCACCACCGGCAACCTCAATGTCTGTGACCAGAACATGCTGGCGGCGCTCAAAAATGGCGCCGTGGTCTGTAACATCGGCCACTTCGACAACGAAATCGACACGGCTTATACCCGTGACAACTGGCGCTGGGAAGAGGTCAAGCCCCAGGTGCACCGGGTCTTCCGTAGCGATACCGCCGAGGATCATCTGTTGCTGTTGTCCGAGGGTCGCCTGGTCAATCTGGGCAATGCCACCGGACACCCCTCGCGCATTATGGATGGCTCCTTTGCCAACCAGGTGCTGGCGCAGATCTACCTCTATGAGCGGCGCTTCGCCAATCTCGAGCTAGAGCTGAGACCTGCGGCGATCCGCGTTGACGTGCTGCCCAAGAAGCTCGACGAGGAAGTCGCAAGCCATATGGTAAAAGGCTTTGGTGGCGTGGTTACCCAGCTGACCCCGGAACAGGCCGACTATATCAATGTGCCGGTAGAGGGGCCGTATAAGCCGGAGACCTACCGCTACTAGCGTCAAATGCAGCATCCGGTTCAGGGCGCACCGCTACCGATGCGCCCTGGATTGGCAGCACCACCCTCGAACACGGCTACAACTTCTTCCTAGCTAAAGGTTATCCATGAGCACCGACCAGCGATTGAGCTTTGAATTCTTTCCTCCCAAGACGGAGGCGGGCATGGCCAAACTCGCCGCTACCCGCGATGCCCTCGGACAACTGCAGCCCGAATTCTTCTCGGTCACCTACGGCGCCGGCGGCGCTACCCGGGATAATACCCGCAAGACGGTGCTCGACATCCATAGCAGCGGTTTTGCCGCTGCGCCCCACTTGTCCTTTGGCGGCGACGACGAGAGCTCGGTTCTCACCCTGCTGGAAGACTACCGCCAGGCCGGCATCAAGCGCATTGTCGCCCTGCGCGGGGATATGCCCTCCGGTATGGGCATGACCAGGCTCGCCTATGCCAATGAACTGGTCAGCTTTATTCGCGAGCACACCGGTGATCACTTTCATCTGGAGGTGGCGGCCTACCCGGAGATTCACCCCGAGGCAAAAAGCTACGACGACGACGTTCACTACCTGAAACAAAAACTCGACGCCGGCGCCAATTCAGCCATCACCCAGTATTTTTATAATGCCGATGCCTACTGCTGGTTCATCGAGCGATGCCGCAAGGCCGGCATCGAAGCGCCGATCTATGCCGGCATCATGCCGATTACCAACTACCAGAACCTGGCCCGGTTTTCTGCCCGATGTGGCGCCAGCATTCCCCGCTGGATGGCCAAGCAACTGGAAAATTACGGCGATGACCCCCAGAGCATTGTCGAATTCGGCATCGAGGTGGTATCCCGTTTGTGCGAAGTGCTACTCCAGGCCGGCGCTCCAGGCCTGCATTTTTACACCATGAATCAGGCCGAACCCAGCCTCACGATATGCAGCAATATCGGCATCGATGCTGCCGCGAACTAATCCCGAAGCCATGCGAAAACCGCGCATTCATACCACTGCCGCACTGAGCGAAAACGAGCGTGTGCAACTTGAGGGGGCAGCCGGTCACTACCTCAGCCGGGTACTGCGTCGCGGCGTTGGCGATCGGGTTTTCCTGTTTAACGGCAGCGGCGGCGAGTACGAGGCGCAAATTCTCAGCATCGTGCACGGCAGGGCCGAACTCGAGGTCTTGCAACGCCGTGCCGGAGAGTG
>CBDUUA010000186.1:0-4934 GCA_965370135.1 uncultured Cellvibrionales bacterium | reverse complement strand
TGGGCCAAACCAGGATTCTCAGCCAGGTGAAAAAACCGTTTGGCCCGAGTATTTTGCGCTCAATAGAGTCGATGTAGCGGTCCAGCGCCTCGGGGTCGGCAAAGTAATCAGCCCGGGTCACAAAACCCTGTTCCGGATCCAGTTGCTTCACCACAATCGCGGGATTACCCGCTACCACGACATTCGGCGGCACATCGCGGGTGACCACTGCACCGGCGGCAACCACGCTGTTTTCACCAATGCTGACGCCCTTCAACACGGTACTATGATCACCCAGCCAGGCGTTGTCGCCAATCTGTACTGCCCTGGTCGAGGTGTCCCGCCGCGTGCGATCGTAAAGACCGTGCCAATCGGAGTCGGTGATATAGACACCATTGGCCATCATCACCGAATGCCCTATCTCGATCGAGTCGCAGGCGCTGATGCGGGTACCCGGGCTGATCATGACGTAATCGCCAATAGTAATGCTGCCATGCCCCGGCTGCTGACCCCAGACCCCGATACGCACCCAATTATCGGGCTCCCCCACGACCGTGGCACAACGACCAATGCGAATATTCGCGCCACCGATATGGACATGCCAGGGCTTCATAAAATTATCATGCTCACCGAGATAGTCACAGGCGGGCCTGATGAAGTGATTGGTATACCAGCGCCGGTACGCCATATAAATTTTTTTGACCCAATAAGGTCGCCGATCTTCTCGCATTATCCGTCCCGTTACCGCTTGCCCCGTGGTTTGAGGCACCCGGGTTTAACCGCCTTTTTCATCGCCTGTTGACGACACCCTGTCGACGACACCCTGTCGCTAACACCATGGTAGAACAGTGATTTTTTTCAGCGCTTGCGTTACAGTGCGACCTCAGCAAAGCAGCGAGCTCTAGTGTAAAACATGGCCGAAAACTACGTACAAGGCGATGACGCCATCTGGAACACCATCCGCGAGGAAACCGCTATTGAAGCGGCCGGCGAACCGATTTTAGCCAGCTTTCTGCACGCCACTATTCTAAACCATGACAGCATGGCAGCGGCACTGAGTTTTCACTTGGCCAACAAACTTGACAGCCCCACCGCCCCCGCGATGTTATTGCGCGAGGTCATCGAGGAAGCGTTCCAGGCCGATGGTGACATTCTAGCGGCCATCCGCGACGATATCAGCGCCATCCGTGAGCGCGACTCCGCCTGCGCTAATTACTCAACGCCATTCCTCTATTTCAAGGGCTTCCATGCCCTGCAAGCCTATCGTATCGCCCATCGCCTGTGGTTACTTCAACGCCGGGAATTGGCCCTGTTTTTCCAGAATCGCATTTCGATGGTATTTGGCGTCGACATCCATCCCGCCGCCCGCATCGCTAGCGGCATAATGCTCGACCACGCCACCGGCATCGTCATCGGGGAAACTGCCGTGGTCGGTCACAATGTATCCATTATGCAGTCCGTTACCCTGGGTGGCACCGGCAAGGAGAGCGGTGACCGCCACCCCAAGGTGGGCGATGGCGTACTCATCAGTGCCGGCGCAAAGATCCTGGGTAATATCAGCATTGGCGAGGGCGCCATGATCGGCGCCGGTAGCGTGGTGCTCAACGATGTTCCTGCCCACACCACGGTCGCCGGAGTACCCGCCAAAATTGTTGGCCATCCCAGTTGCGAGCAGCCGGCACTGGAGATGAATCACAAACTCAGGGACTAGGGCCGGGTTAGCGTAGAGCCAGCCACAGTAAACACAGGTACTGATAGACCTCATCGGCAAGACGCTGATCGCATTGCACACCCGCAGATTGCCACTGCTGCCGGCTGAGCTGACACTCTGCCGATAGTGCCGCATAATCAAACCCGCGACAGCCGCGCCCGGCATATTCCCAGTCAATCATATAGAGCCGTCCATCGGCGTCGATAATATTGGCCGGCACCGGGTCGTGATGGCACAGCGCCTGGCATTGGCAAGTACTCTGGAATTCTTGCAGCAAGGGCAACATGCGCTGCCGCTCGAGGTTGAGGTTGAGACTGAGGCCAGGGTCGGTCACCGGCCCCCTCGCCGTCAACGCCCGCCAATAGGTCTCGGCCTGTTGCATATAGTCAAACCGGGGCAATTCCGGTTTGATACGATGAATTCGATCCATCAACTCCAACAGTCGGTAGCGCTGCCCCGGGCCAGGATTGCAGCCACCCTGCCAGTGCTGTCCGCGGATATATTCGGTGATCAAAATCCCCTCATCCGGGTTGTTATAACAGACTGCCGGCGCGATACCGGCGGCGCTCACCTGCAACAAAATCTGCTGCTCTCGCCGGCGATCAATACCCAACTCGGCACTGGCGCTATTATTCAGGCGCAACACCAGCTCACGGCCGTCAGCCCGCATCAGGTAACTGCTGTTGGTGCGACCGAGGCCGAGTGGCCGCTCAATTATCGGCCGCTGCTGAAAGCCCCAGCACCGCCATTGATGCAACAGCGGCTCAAGCATGAATGAGCGACTCTTGGCGTAAAAAATGCCTGCGCCAACTGAGGTATCCCATCGCCGCGATAACAATATAGGCGGCGAACAGCAGCGCCGTCATGGTCATGCCGCGATCGATATAGAGCGGGATCGACACGGCATCGATCAGCACCCAATAGAGCCAGTTTTCAAGAATTTTACGAGTGACCATATAGGTGGTAATGACACTGGCCCAGGTAGTGAAAGAGTCAACATAGGGCCAGGCGGCATCGCTATTGTGGCTGAGAATAAAGCCTGAAACCACGGTCACCAGCAGGATGAGCGCAATGATGGCGAGGTGCAGGGAAAGACCCAGGCAATGTATCTGCACGCCGCGATGGTGTTCACCGCCGCGGCGCCACTGATACCAGCCAAACACCGCCATCGCCATATAGTAGACATTGAGAGCCGATTCCATCAGCAGACTGACACGCCAGAAAAGCACGGTGTAGATAGCCGTAAAAACAAAGGCGCAGTACCAGCAAAGGCTGTTTTCCCGCGCCGCCAGCAGCAGGTAGGCAAGCGCCAGCACCACCGCCAACCCCTCCCATAGCGAGGGATTGGCGAAGCCGTTGAGCAGGGCTTCCACCTCTTATTCGGCCTCGTAACCGGTAATAAACTTGGTGACAAACACGCTGGTGCCGAACTCCAACTGACTCCAGCGCAGTGCATGTTTAAGGGCGTCCATCAGCACATCGTGCTCGCCCACTAACACGGTTGCCGTTGGGTAGGTGCTCACCTGTAAACCGTCATAACTATTGAGCTGGGCGATAAAGGCCCTGATCGGCCCCAGGTAGTTTTCCGCGAAGGGATACATACTGATTTCCACGGTGAGTTGCATAAGCTTTGCTCCTGTGTCTTTAAAAACCATTAAAAACTGTAACGGCCTTCGATACCGAATACCCGCGGCTCACCATACTGGTAGTAGGCTGTGGGTTCATAGAAAGTGCGCGGATCGTTGCCGAAGTAAAAACCCCGGGTCTGGTAATCTTCATTGCGAAGATTGCGGCCCCACAGGGCGATATCGAATTGCTTATGGCGATAGCCCAGGCGCGCATGTAGCAAGCGATAGCTGTCGGACTGCTGATCGTGGCTGTCGGAGAAGTAGAACTGATCTCGCCCCTCGACTTCCACTCGACCATAAAAACCCCGGCCAAAGAAAAAGTCGGTGCCGATATTGAATTGATAAGCCGGCGCATGGGCCTGCTCGCGGCCGCTTTTATCCACCAGTTGCTCATCGACCAGGACCACAAAATCGTCAATGTTGGAATTGAGCCAACCGAGGTTGGCAAATAGCGATACCTTGGCATTGAGCCAGTATTGTGTCTCCAGCTCGGCGCCCCAGTTGTTGCCCGAGGCGGCATTGTCGATATAACCCACAAACAGCGGCCCCTGGTTATACCAGCCCTTGACCTGCATATCGCTGCGATCCATATAAAACAAGGCCAGCCGCAGAGACAGGGAGTTCTGGAAGTAGCGACCTTTCCAGCCCAGCTCTCCATTGATCAGGGTTTCGCTATCAAACTCCAGACGCTCGGTTAGAAACGCCACCACGCCCGGGCCGAAATCGTTCTTTATCGCCTTGCCCAGGGCTTCGCCATTGACGCCGCCGTGCTTGTAACCCCGGGACAGCAAGCCGTAAAAAAAAGTGGTATCGGTCAGGCGATAGTCCAGCACCAGCTCGCCGCCCCAGAGGGTATCCCCCGGCGCGGCTTCGACCCCCAGGCTATCGCCGTAGTCAGCGTCAAACCGCTCGACCCTGAGGCCGGCGGTGATACTCCAGCGATCCGTCAGCTGCGAGTCCAGTTCACCGTAGAGCGCCAGGCTGTTGCGATCATACTGGCTGAAGAACAAGGCGTTTTCGAGTTCCAGGTCATAGTCATAGAACTCCCGCCGCAAATCCTCATTGCGCCGGTTGGCGTAGATACCCGCAACCCAGGAGGTATCACCGAACAGCTTGCCCGCCTCGCCGGACAGCAGGCGCAACTCTACCCGGGCGTCCTGGCGGTCCCGAATATAGTTGTCGGTAGAGGAATATTCCCAGCCCTCGCAGGGCAGGCCGTCGCATAGTCCCGGATAACTCCAGTCCTCGTCGTAGCCGTATTCAAAATCAGCATCGAGATAACTGAGAATCACCTCCAGGGAGACCACATCGCTGCCGCTCCAGATGCTCTTGAAGGAAGCTGCTGTCGTTTGTTGGCGATCATGACCCGGCTCATCTGAAAAGGTATGGCGGCTATCATTGTCCAGGGAAAAGGCATCGTAGCCGTTATCGATATCGACATGGAATACGGCGAACTGGACATCGAGCTCGCCTGTTGGCTGCCAGTTCAATTTGCCACGGGCGGTAAATTCATCCTGGTTATTGGTATCGCTGCGCCCGAGGAAGTTATTCTCGATATAGCCGTCACTGCGGTATTGCTGCAGCGCCAACCTCCCCTGTAAGCCCGCCGCCAGCGG
>CBDUUA010000185.1:0-4939 GCA_965370135.1 uncultured Cellvibrionales bacterium | reverse complement strand
AATCAAATAAAGTAGGGAGTATCACCATGGCGCAAGGCAAATCCGATGTGCTTAGCCAGAATTTTGAACTCGGTTTCACCTACACTCGATCCACCGGTCCGGTGGTGGGTCGGTTCCTGACGGCATTAAAAGCGCGGCAGTTGCTGGGCAATCGCGGCTCGGACGGCAAGGTGTATTCGCCCCCGGTGGAATACGATCCGGTTACGGCAGAGCCATTAGCGGAATTCGTGGATCTCGCCGATACCGGAACCGTGCAAACCTGGGTCTGGATCAGCGAGCCCAGGGACAAGCATCTGCTGGATAAACCCTTTGCCTTCGCCTTGATCAATATCGACGGCGCTGATGTGCCTATGTTGCATATCGTTGATGCAAAGTCAGAGTCCGCCATGGCTACCGGTATGAAGGTGAAAGTGCGCTGGGCTGAATCTACTCGAGGCCATATCACTGATATCGCCTGTTTTGAACCCGCCTGAGGGAGGTCGTGTTGTGAATAAAAAGACGAGTGAAGAAACGAGTAAAGAATCGAGCGAAATCACCACCATGGAAGCACCCATTTACCTGAATTACAGTTTTACTGCCGGTAGTGCTACCGCCCGATTTCTCCATGGCCTCAAGCAGGGCAAATTGTTGGGGCAGCGGTGTCCGTGCTGCGGCAAAGTTTATGCACCGCCGCGGGGCTCCTGTGCAAAATGTGGGGTGCCCACCGAGGGAGAAGTGCCCCTGTCCGACAAGGCCTCGGTTGAGTCCTTCACCATCGTCCATATCCCGATTCCCGGAAACCCGATCAAACCGCCCTATATCATCGCCAACCTGGTGCCCGATGGCTCTAACATTTCGTTTATTCACTTGATTAGTGAATGTGATAACGACGATGTGCGTATCGGCCAGCGGGTGCAGGCGGTGTGGAAGCCCGAGTCCGAATGGACCTATGCGATGGAGAATATTTCTTATTTCAAGCCCATCGACGAAGCCGATGTCGACCGTGAAAAGATTGGGAGCTAATGATGCGTGATGTTGCTGTTATTTCCTGGGCGCAGTCTCCCATAGTGCGGGATGCTGGTGCGCAGAATGAAGTTGAATTGATTATGCCGGTGGTGCACAGTGCGTTGCATGATGCCGGCCTGGAATCGGTGCAGGATGTCGATTTTACCTGCTCAGGTAGTTGTGACTACTTGCAGGGAGCCTCATTTGCCTTTGTTGCCGGCGTCGATGCCCTCGGCGCAGTGCCGCCGATCAAGGAATCCCACGTGGAAATGGATGCGGCCTGGGCACTGTATGAAGCCTGGTTGAAAATCCAGATGGGGCAGGCGGAGTCTGCCCTGATCTATGGCTTTGCCAAGTCGTCGCCCGGTGATTTGCCCCATGTGCTGTCGCTACAACTGGATCCTTATTACCAGGCGCCGCTGTGGCCGGACAGCATTAGTCTGGCGGGCTTACAGGCGCGAATCATGCTCGATAAGGGCTTGATTTGTGAGGCGGATATGGCGGCAGTGGTTGTCCGCTCGCGCAGTAATGCCCGCAACAATCCCAACGCGCAACTGGCCGGTGATACGAGTGTAGAGAAACTGCTGGCGGAGCCGATGTATCTGTCGCCACTGCGCAAGCACGACTGTTGTCCGGTCTCTGACGGCGCCTCCGCCATGGTTATTTGCACGGTAGAAAAAGCCAGGGAGTTGGGCAAACCCTATGCCCTTATAAAGGGCATTGATCACCGCATCGAGAGCAACAACCTGGGGGCCAGGGATTTGACTCGCTCGGTGTCCACCGAGCAAGCAGCTGCGGCCGCCGGGCTTGCCGATGGCGCGGTAGACATTGCTGAATTACATGCCCCCTTCAGTCATCAGGAAATCATCCTCAAGCAGGCATTGGGTCTGGGTGACGACACCGCCATCAACCTGTCAGGTGGTGTGTTGGCGGGCAACCTGATGATGGCAGCGGGTCTGGATCGCATCGGTGAAGTGGCGATGCGAATCGTCAGGGGAGAGGCCCGGCGTGGCGTGGCTCATGCCACATCCGGTGCTTGTTTACAGCAAAACATGGTCGTGGTCCTGGAGGGCGAGTAATGGCTCAATTAGCAGCAGTTGTAGGTATAGGGCAAACCAAATACCAGACCATACGCAAAGATGTCTCTATTGCCGGTCTGGTGCGCGAGGCGGCGCAAAACGCTCTCGATGATGCCGGTCTCGTCTGGAGCGATATCGACGCCGTTATCCTGGGTAAAGCTCCCGATATGTTCGAGGGTGTAGTCATGCCCGAGTTGTATCTAACTGATGCGCTTGGCTGCAATGGCAAGCCCATGTTGCGGGTGCACACGGCGGGCTCTGTCGGCGGTTCTACCGCGATCGTCGCCGCATCCTATGTGCAAAGTGGCGTTTTCAAGCGGGTGCTGACGGTATCTTTCGAGAAGCAGTCCGAATCCAATGCCATGTGGGCATTGTCCAACCCGCAGCCCTTTTCACCCCATCTCAACGCCGGTGCGGGGGGTTATTTCGCACCCATTATCCGTGAGTACATGCGCCGCTCCAACGCGCCCTATGACGTCGGCATCAAAGTGGCGACCAAGGATCGCAAGCATGCCTTGGGTAATCCATTGGCCCATTTGCACCTGAAAGATATTTCCATGGCGATGGTGGAGGAGTCGCCCATGCTGTGGGATCCGCTGCGCTTTCTCGAGGTCTGCCCGTCTTCCGATGGCGCTTGCGCCATGGTTATCGCCCATGAGTCGCTGGTGGGGCAGTCGCCCAAAGCGCCGAGCTGGATACGCGGTACGGCCATGCGCTCAGAGCCGACCATGTACGCCGGGCGGGAGGAGGTCAATCCCCAGGCCGGCCGCGATTGTGCTGCTGATGTCTATAAGCAGGCGGGCATCACTGACCCTCGCAAGGACATCGATTGTGCCGAGGTGTACGTACCTTTCTCCTGGTACGAACCCATGTGGCTGGAAAACCTGGGCTTTGCCGAAGAGGGCAAGGGCTGGCAGTTGACCATGGACGGCGTGACCTCACTGGACGAGGGTGGCGATACGCCCTGGAACTGTTCCGGCGGCGTGCTGTCCTCAAATCCTATCGGTGCTTCCGGTATGATCCGTTTTGCCGAGGCGGCGCTGCAGGTTCGGCATGACGCGGGGGATCACCAGGTGGAAGGTTGTAAAACGGCACTGGGACACGCCTATGGTGGTGGCGCCCAGTTCTTTTCGATGTGGATCGTCAGTGCCGACAAACCGCAGGGTTAACGGTCGCAACGCCATGGGGAAGCCTGGCTGCCGCGGGTTTATTAAAGATTTACTAAAGATAAGTTAATGGAGCATAAACAAGCCATGACAGAACACCATTTTAATATCGCGGATCTGTTTGAACAGGTGGCAGACAAGGTGCCGGACCGAACCGCTCTGGTTTGCGGGGATCAGCGACTCAGTTTTGCGCAGCTGGATCGACGCGCCAACCAGCTGGCCCATTACCTGGCAGAGCAAGGTGTCGGGGCGGGTGATCATGTTGGCCTGTACCTGTATAACTGCAATGAATACCTCGAGGGTATGTTGGCCTGCTTTAAAATTCGGGCGGTGCCTATCAACGTAAATTACCGCTATGTCGAGGAGGAACTGCTGTATATCTTCGACAATGCCAATATGGTTGCCTGTATCCATAATCGCGAGTTCGCACCGCATATCGCCCATATCAGCCACTCCGCTCCCGATCTGAAAACCTTTGTTTCGGTCGAGGACGGCAGCGGCGAAGACCTCGCCGGCATCAACTCTGTCGATTATAACGATGCACTTCAGGGGCGCAGTGAGGCGCGGGATTTTGGCGAGCGCTCCGACGACGACCTGTTTATTCTCTATACCGGTGGCACCACCGGTATGCCCAAGGGAGTGATGTGGCCCCACAAAAGCGTGTTCTTTGCTGCCATGGGTGGCGGCGGCTGGTTTTCACCTTTGGGGCCTTGTGAAAGGCCCGATGATATCCCGTCACGTGTCGGCGAGACGCCGATTGTGGGTATGGCGCTGGCGCCGCTGATGCACGGGGCATGCTGGTGGTACGCCTGTATCCAGTTGCTGGCCGGCAATATTGTGGTGCTCAATCCCCATCGCTCCCTGGACGGCGCCCAGGTCTGGGATATTGTCGAGCGGGAGAAAGTCAATTCCATTTCCATTGTCGGGGATGCCATGGCGATACCCTTGCTCGACAGCCTGGCCGCGCAACCGGAGCGCTGGGACCTGAGTTCGGTGTTTAATATCGGCTCGGGGGGTGCGGTTTTTTCCGAGAGCAAGCAGAATCAGTTTCGCGAGCACTTCCCCAATGTCTTTATTACCAATAGTTTCGGTTCCTCCGAGTCCGGCAATCTGGGCATGGACAGCGGCAACAAAAAGTCCGACAAGGGCCTCGGCAATGTCGTGAAGTCGGATTTTATGGGGGTCATCTCCGATGTCGAGGGCGAGCCCCATCGGCATGTCGAGCCCGGCGAAATGGGTATTTTTTCTCGCTCGGGTTATATCCCGGTGGGTTACTACAACGACCCGGAGAAAACCGCCAAAACCTTTATCGAGGTGGAGGGCAAGACCTGGTTGCTCACCGGTGACGAGGCCCGCTTGGAAGACGATGATTCCATCACCGTGTTCGGGCGCGGTTCCAATTGCATCAACTCCGGTGGCGAAAAGATTTTCCCCGAGGAAGTCGAACAGGCCTTGAAGGCGCATCCCGCCATTTTTGATGCGTTGGTGGTGGCCACTCCCGATGAGCGCTGGGGCAGCAAGGTCACGGCGGTTATTGCCACGCGGGGAGGCGCCCAGCTGAGCCTGGAGGAGGTGCAACAAGAGGCGCGAAAGCACCTGTCCGGCTACAAGGTGCCGCGGGAATTACATATTGTCGACCAGGTGCCGCGGGCGCCTTCCGGCAAACCCAATTACGCAGCTGCCAGGGAAATTGCCACCAGTCTGGCGGCT
>CBDUUA010000184.1:0-4955 GCA_965370135.1 uncultured Cellvibrionales bacterium | reverse complement strand
TTATTCTGCCAAATCAGTGCTATAGCAATCTGCATTGGCGGAATAAATTCCGCCCTACAGAGAATATTGCTTAAGTCAGTGCCATTCGCGCCGGGGAGCTTAAGATAGTCATAATATGGTGGTATGGTGAAGCCCGCCATCCGGACACAATCAGCTCTCACTAAAATCGGTTCTCTCCAGGGCCTTCTTTGCGACTCATGGCGCCTACTCACGGGAAATCCAATGTTCAAAAATAAACACTTGATAGCAGCGCTGATCATCACCCCCATACTCACGATCATCGCCTACTTTGCCATGGATTATATGGTGAGTGAAAAACCCCACAAGGCACAAGCCGGGGCGTCCTACGAACTCGTCGAAAAACCAAACTGCCGCTACCAGAGCGGACTATGCGGTCTCAAGAACGGCGATTTTGAAGTTGAGATGCAGGTCGAGTTACTCGACGACGACACTATGAAGCTGTCCCTTGAATCAGCCTACCCCCTGGACGGGGTTAAATTAGCGCTGGTCGACAAGCCCGAACAGGCAGGGAACCCGCGAGACATGGTTGCCGACAATAAAGAGCGCATGCACTGGCAGGTTGTGCTGCCCCAGACCTCCGGTGACAGCAGCCGTCTCCGGCTGGTGATCTCGGCGAATTCATCCTTATACTATGGTGATACCGCCACCACCTTTATGGTCTACCAGACATCATTCGAAAAAGATTTTCGCAGAACAAGCCCCTCAACACATCGCGAGCAATAAATAGACAATGGATACCACAAACGCCGCACCGGCTATCGACAATCCCGAACTCAGCATCATCGCCGATTTCCTGCGGGATTGCCTGCCCTTCAATGACCTGCCGGAGGATAATTTCGCCTGGGTGGTCAATCACCTGGAAATCATCTACTTCAAGCAGGGCCATGTTTTCAACGAGAATTCACCCAGCCCCGGTTTGCGCATCGTGAGAAGCGGTGCTGTGGAACTGCGCGACAGCAAGGGTCAACTGCTGGATCGCCTGGGCGAGGGTGAGAGTTTTAATTTGTGCGGGCTTATCAAGGAAGAGCCGGATGTCACCGCATTGCTCATCGAAGACTGCCTTCTCTATTTGCTGCCCGAAAAGGACTATTTCGCCATCCGTGAAAAGCACCGCCATATTGATCGCTTTTTCCACAGCCAGCGCAGCCGACGCCTGCGGCGGGCGGCGCGGCACGAGCCCGATCCCAGCAGCATGATGCGCCATATCAGCTCGTTGATGAGCAAGAATGTACTGACGGTATCTCCCCGAGACAGCATCATGCAGGTGGCGCAAGCCATGGACGCCCGCCGCCATTCCTCCGCCCTGGTAGTGGATGGCGAAACGATCTGCGGCATCATCACCGATCGCGATCTGCGATCCCGGGTGCTGGCCAGGGGCCTGTCGGCAGAGCTTGCGGTCGCCGATGTCATGACGGCCAATCCCCAGAGCATTCAAGCGGATGCCACGGTATTTGATGCCACCCTGCTTATGACGCGCCATAAGTACCACCATTTGCCGGTGATGGAAGCCGGCAAGCTGGTAGGTTTTGTCACCACCTCCGACATGATGCTGGCAAAGCAGGACGATCCGGTTTACCTGGTACAGCATGTCTCGCGGCAAGCCGACATCGAGGGCCTGAAAAAGGTGGTCAAGACCATACCCAACTTGCTGGTGCAATGGGTCAGTGCCGGGGTGCGCGCCAACCAGGTGGGGCATATCCTCACCGCTATCAGCGATGCAGTGACCACCCGGCTGATCGAGCTCTACATGGAAACAGCCGGCCCGGCCCCGGTACCTTTCTGCTGGCTGAGCTTCGGCTCCCAGGCTCGGGGTGAGCAATTGGTGGGCGCCGATCAGGACAACGGCTTATTGATAGCCAACTTGCTGAGCGATGCGGACAAACCCTGGTTTGAAAAACTGGCCCATGCCGTCAGTGACGGCCTCGACGCCTGTGGTTATATCTATTGTCCCGGCAAGGTTATGGCCACTACCGATGAGTGGCGCCAGACGCTGAGCGGGTGGAAGAACACGGTGGATCGCTGGACTTGCAGCCCGACACCGGCTGCAGTCATGCGGGTCAGTATCTTCTTTGACTTGCGCGCTATTTACGGCGATGCCGAGCTGTGCCAACAACTGCAGCATCATATGCTGGAAACTGTGTCCCGCAACAGTATCTTCCTGGCGGCCCTCGCAGCCAATGTGCTCACCACCCGACCGCCTCTGGGCATCTTTCGCCGCTTTGTAGTCGAGCGCAACGGCGAACACCGCTCCACTCTGAACCTGAAAAAACGCGGCGTCATTCCCATTGTTGATATTGTGCGAATTCATGCCCTCGCCCACAAAATCACCGCCATTAATACCGACGAACGCCTGCAGGAACTGACGCGCACTAAAGTGTTGACCATCAACGATAGCCGCAACTTACAGGATGCACTGCATTTCATTATGCGGCTGCGCATCAATTCCCAGGCCCGGCAAATAACACGGGGAGAGCAAATCACCAATCAATGCAACCCCAAGGATCTACCCAAGATGGCCAAGAAGCAACTGCGCGACGCCTTCACGATTGTTGACAATGCCCAGACCGCCATCCGACTCAAGTTCCGGGCCGGATTGAGTTAGTACTCCTATTATGTTTACCCTGAACCTCAAGCGGGCCTGGTATCGGCGCAACACAGCCGACGGAGCGCTGCTGAAATGCTGGTCGATGCCCTACCCGGCCGGGCACACCGATTGGCGCAACGTGGAATTCCTGGCCGTCGATATCGAAACCTCATCCCTGAGCGCAGCGGATGGAGAAATGCTCAGCATCGGCTGGGTGGTGCTGGCTCAGGCGGCCATCAAGCTAAGCTCTGCGCAGCACCATTTACTCTCCCCTGAAAACAGCGTTGGCCAGAGCGCCACCATCCACCAGCTCAGGGATTGTGAATTGCTGGAGGGTCTCGACCAGAGCGCGATGATGGCACACTTCCTGGAGGCTGCCAGCGGCCGCATCCTGGTATTTCATCACGCGTTTCTGGATCTGTCCTTTCTCAACCAGGCAGGCATGCAACTGTATGGCGCCCCCTTACTCCTGCCCTACCTGGATACCTTACTGCTGGAGCAAAAAAAGCTAACCCGGCAGGGCACTGTACTGGCAAAAAATGGCTTGCGACTGGCAAACTGTCGCAGCCGCTACAACCTGCCGGACTATCCCGCCCACAATGCATTAATGGATGCACTGGCGACAGCCGAATTACTACTGGCGCAATTGAGCCACCGAAGCGGCAGGCACAAGCTGCCGCTGAAGGATTTACTATAAGCAGCATTGCTCATCATCGATTTTGCCGTGTGAGCATGCGCACTCCCATTCTGTAGGTAAATTGATTGAGTGTTCTCGGCAACCGCACACCGGTGCTGGCGCGCCACAATGTCGGCTATTAACCCAAATCTTTAATTGCGCTATGTTATATAAATGACCATGCTAAAAAGGCGAATTAAACTACTTTTCAAGGGTTAACAATGAATAGAATTAGGCTAATCCACGTCACTATCCCAAAGGCTTTCACTCTTATTATCGTCATTTTTCTTAGTTCTTGCGCTTCACAACCCAAAACAGTCAAAACCTCCGCGCCGCAAGTCAGCATAGAAGAGCAGAAAGCGGCACAAGAAGCCGCAATTAAAAACTCGGTTCCGACTCAGCCTGTGTTAAAGAGGAAAGTGGCGATCGGTCGTGTTACCAACGAGACAATTCATGGCCGGAGTTTGCTCAGAGACGAAGACAACGATCCATTAGGTAAGCAAGTAGCGGATATGCTCAGCCAGAAATTGGTAGAAAGCGGCCTCTTTTTAATCATCGAGCGCCCTGATCTCAATAAACTCGAAACCGAGGCTGACTTAGCAAATACAGATCTAAATATCGTCGGTGTAGATTCACTGATTATGGGTTCCCTCGTTGAGTTTGGGCGATCTACGACCGGCACTAAGGGTTTTTGGTCAAAATCAAAGGAGCAGAAAGCAACCGCAAAAGTAGCATTGAGGTTGGTAGACACCAGCAATGGATTGGTTTACTTCAGCGCTAGCGGAGCTGGCGAAGCCTCAACGGAGTCAGGAGAAATCGCTTTTGCTGGGTCGACTGCTTCCTATGACGGATCACTCAATGATGCAGCGATCGCCAACGCCATCTCAGATGTAGTAGATGAATTAATAAGCAATCTAACTAACAGACCTTGGTCAACCTCAATTTTAAGTATCGAAGGTGATCGGGTTTTCGTAAGTGGCGGTGAACACCAGGGTTTGAAAAAGAATTTGCTGCTTGGCGTTTCCACCCGGGGAGAGAAAATCAAATCTCCTCAAACTGGTTTCTATATTACCCTTCCCGGGAAAAAAGTGGCAACAATCCAGATTGATTCGACTTTTGGTGACTCAGAAACTAACGAAGGCTCGGTGGGGCATATAATCTCCGGATCAATAGCCAACTACGACTTGGCACAGTTAAAGGTTATCAAAAATGATTAATTTACTTCGAAGAGCTCGAACCCTTGGAATTCTATTGCTGTTTGCACCTTTGATGGGATGCATTAGTTCTAAACCCGTAGAAAAGTCGAGCGTAATCGATGATCGTCCGGTGCTTTTTTTCAATTTTGAGAATACAACACCCCCTTCATCACCTGTTCAAATTTATGTCAACAACTTATATATGGGTGACGCACAGAACTATTTGGATGGCAAACATGGACTTATAGTCATACCTGGAACTCACATTTTGAAACTCCAATACCAAGACGAAGTAATCGTCGAAAAAAAGATTTACCTTGGCAAGGGCAGCAGTAAAACAATTCCAATTCACTTGAATTCGGGCGGCAGCAAATGAAAAGAGCCATAACATTATGCTTCATATTTTATAGCTTTTCGGCCCTGCTCGGTTGCACGACTACTCAAAATGATTGGGGCGGTTATTCTAATGAACTATATA
>CBDUUA010000183.1:0-4976 GCA_965370135.1 uncultured Cellvibrionales bacterium | reverse complement strand
CGCCGCCCGACCGATACCCAATCCCGGTTACAGATCAATAAGCCTGCTGTCCATCGCCAGCAACTCGGGCACCGGCGGCTGCTGCCGAACCATTATCCGCAGCCGATCAGACTTGTCACCACGGTGCGACATGGCCGCGATATAGGCCGGCGATATGCTCTGGTACCAGAGCCGCACCGCCACAGAGAGTGGGCCGGAGGTATCCCCTGGCACGGCAATACGATAGTGCACGGTATCGCGACCACTGCCCTGAATGCCCTGCTCGCGGTTAAAATCGCCGTCCGCCAATGCCGACCCCACGATAGCAGTCGCCACATCATAGTTGTCGCCCTGAGAGGAGAATCCCGCCGGCGGCAGCCGGTTGTCTTTCAGGTAACTGGCGCTATAGAGCAAACTGTAATTGATATGCCGATTAGTATCCGCCATCACTGCCTCATAAATCGCCACCTGCCCCGGAGCGGTGATTTCATTCCGATGCTGTTGGTAACAAGGGCTATTGATAAACCCGTCGCTCTTGTCGGTCGTCAGGCAGGATGCCGCCAGATGATCGCTGTCGACATCCAGCAAGCCATTTTCGTCGGCCTTGCCGGACTCAAACAGCACCTCACCCAGGGCATTGCTTACCGTCAACTGTAGCCACATGCGACGACTGGGATAGCCCGTCGGCAGTTTGTGACCGCTGTTGTTGGTGATCCGAACGGCCAACTGCAACTGGCCTGCCTCGTGGACAGGTGCTACCAGGGTGACCTCCGCCGCCTGGCCAAGAATCTCTCGCCCTTTGGCAATGGCTGCATCAAACCCCTGCGCGGTGGTACTCGCCTCGATACCCAGTTCCTTGCGCCAGGTTTTAAGCAGGCCCAGTACATAGGTATTGCCACCGGCGATGTCGTGCTGGGAAAACGGCGCGCGTTGCGGCCAGGAGGGATTGACCACACCGGAGCGGTTGACCGCAATGGCGGTCTGGTAGGCGTCCGGCCGCGGCATATGACAAGCCTGGCAACTGCGCTCCTGGCTACCACCATCGCCGTAGCTGCTGTTGAGCCACTCCGCATATGCTGCCTGCTCCCTGAACACTATTGCCGGCTCGGCGGGATGCCCGGTATTGATATCAAAAGTCGGGGTATCCAGGTCATGACAACTGCCACAGTGTTCCGACGAACTGATATAGTCCCCCTGCTCCACGCGATAGCCGGTAATGTTTTGCATGGGCCGGAATATTGGATTTTGATAGGGCCCGTAGATAATCCCGGCCCCATCGTCCCCCTCCTGGGCAACCCGATAGTTTCCAGAGCCTGGCTCTGTGCCGACGCTCTGTGCCACCATCTGGTGGCACAGGGTGCAACTGACCCCCTCCCGCGCGTGGTTTTGCAGGGCAGAGGATTCCATACGGTAGCATTCCCCACCCAGGGGGCAATCGCTGGTGGCAAGGCCCAGGCCGGTATCGTGGGCATAGCTGTGGGCCATGGGGGAGTGACAGCTCAGGCACTTATCCTCAATATCCCCGGCATAGTCGGGAAACTCTTGGGCCTGACCCTCCACTGCCGCTTGATAATACGGATCACTCCAAGCCTGGGCCATCATGGAGTGTCCCCAGCCCGCCCAGGGGCTGATGTCGGCGCCCGCTGCCGACTGCGGCAGACGCATGACCCCGCTACCGTCGCTGGAAGCCCGATGGCAACTGCCGCAGCCGGCGGCATTGCTATACACGCCGACAGGATTCCAATGGGGATCAAATTCAGTCTCGAGCAGCATCAGCAGCTCGTCGTTATCGGGATCGTCGCTATCGGGATAAACTGCCGCGGGAGGCGTAGTGCCGACATCCCCTGTGGGATCCGCCACTTCCGGCGATGAACCACCGCCGCCGCCGCAGCCACTCAGTAGCACGCTGTAAATGACAACGAATAACCAGTACTTCAGGCTCACCTTCATACACATGCTCTCCAATCGTCCAGAGAGGATAACCCGTACCAGGCATGCGGGAATTGACAATTCTCAAGCCCGCCATACCGCGACCCCTTATGCCGTGCCCCCTCATTCCGTGACACTTAGAGCGTGGTTCACGCTCAAATTTTTGTCGCTCTTCGTCATGTCATTGCGAGCATTTAAGAGTAAAGTACGCCCTCAGCTGCAGCATTGGATTAGAGGCCTACCCCCATGAATTTACCCGACGTAACTCTTTGCGCAACCCCCTCCGCAACGTCCCCAACCGAAGTCGCCGCCAGCCTGACGGCGTGTTTTGACAAACAGCGCGCCAGCTTCCTGGCGGAGCCGGCACCCGATCACCAGCAGCGGGTGCAAGACCTGTTGGTGCTGAAGAAAATGCTCAACGAAAACCTCGAGGACATCATCGCGGCGATCAATCAGGACTACGGCAACCGGGTCCGCCAGGAAACCTTGTTTGCCGAGGTAATTACGGTAACCGACGGTATTAATGACACCATCAAACAGCTTAAAAAATGGATGAAGGTGCAGCATCGACATGTCGACAAAAGCATGTATTTTGGCGGCAAAAATCGCCTGATCCCACAACCCCTGGGGGTGGTGGGCCTGATAATCCCCTGGAACTTTCCCGTTAATTTGACCTTCACCCAGTTGGCCAGCGTATTTGCCGCCGGCAACCGCGCCATGGTCAAGATGTCGGAGAATTCCATTGCCCTGTCGCGCTTGCTGATTGCTATATCCAGCCGTTATTTTGCCGCGGAAAAATTGCAGTTTTTTGAAGAAACCGGCACCGCCGGCATCGAGTTTTCCCAGCTGCCCTTCAACCACCTGATATTCACCGGATCGGGCCAAACCGGGCGTGCGGTCATGGCCGCCGCCGCTAAAAACCTGACCCCGGTGGTACTGGAGTTGGGCGGCAAGGCGCCGGCTGTTATCGATCCCGCCTATCCCCTTGAAAAAGCGGTCAATCGCATCATGTTTGCCAAGCAGTTCAATGCCGGCCAGATCTGCACCAATGTCGATTATGTGTTCGTCCATGAAAGCCAAAGAACCGACTTTATCGAGAAAACCACGACCTACGTGGCAAAACATTGCCCCGATATCAATAGCGTGGATTACACCTCTATCATTGACGCCAGGTCGGTCAAACGCCTGAGCGACACCCTGGAGGATGCCGGCAGCAAAGGCGCCACCCTGGTTAACCTCTGTGGCAACCAGGCAGTCAATATCGAAGACCGCAAATTCCCGCTGTACCTGGTGATGGATACCACCGAAGATATGATCATCCGCCAGCGCGAAACCTTTGGCCCGCTATTGATGGTGATCACTTACAAGGAACCCCAGGAAGTCATCGACTACATCAATAAGCACGACCACCCGCTGGCGTTCTATCCCTTTACCAGGGACAAAAAACTGGCGGATCACTATATCGACAACATCATGTCCGGCGGTGTCTGTATCAATGACGCGCTGTTTCACGTCGCCCAGCACGACCTGCCTTTCGGCGGTGTCGGCCCCAGCGGCATGGGCCACTATCACGGCTATGAGGGCTTTGCCACCTTCTCCAAATTGAGGCCGGTCTTTTACCAGGCCAATGTCACCTTCGCCAAACTTCTGGCGCCGCCTTACAGCAGATTCGCCAACAAGGCGCTGAATCTATTAACCAGGATGAAGAGTTGAATGGCGCTGATTTCGCCGGCGCTGAGCGAATCACCCTTGCTACTCGGCAGACATTCCTGCCGCTTCAATCCGACCATTGTTACTCCTTCTGTTTACGCCTTGTGACTGCAGTGAGTAATGCGGGAGCGAAAATATTGAACAGCTGCACAGCGAACAGAGCGGGCGTTCTGGCCATCATCATCGCATGTGAGTTGTCAGCGATCATAGCATTTGCGTGATTGTGATGGGAACGAGTTGGGTTTCATTTATAGGAGACTCCCACCAGAACTGGAGCGCCAATAAGTCAGGTATTAGTGGTAATATTGGAGACCTGAAGTATCACTAATGTTTTTTATTCTTACCACGTGAATCTGATTTCAACACCGGGCTGATACTATGAATACTCCCGCGCCAGCTTTCCCACCGCCGCTGGATGCCGATAAAGTCCACTCATTTAAAACTGAAGCGCTGCTGAAGTACCTACAAGTCGATTTGAATGGCCTGTCCAAAGGGGAGGCGGACGCACGACAGGCTTTCTACGGTCTCAATACCCTTGCGGAAAAACACAAAAGCGCCCTCCTAAAATTTTTGTCTTATTTCTGGGGACCGATTGCCTGGATGATAGAAATAGCCGCGATACTGTCCGCTATCGTGCACGACATACAAGATCTCGTCATTATTCTTGTCATGCTGGTATTTAATGCTGTTGTGGGTTTCTGGCAGGAATACACGGCTGGCAACGCCATTGAACAGCTTAAAAAAAACCTGGCATTGAAAGCTCGTGTGTTCCGGGAGGGACAGTGGGTCAGTATAGATGCCTCAACACTGGTTCCCGGTGATAAGGTCAAAATCCGCCTGGGGGATGTTGTACCAGCGGATATTGTATTGTTAAAAGGCGATTACCTCAGCATTGATCAATCTGCCTTAACAGGAGAATCATTTCCCGTTGATAAACGTGTCGGTGATTTAATTTATTCCAGCTCAATTGCCAAGCAGGGTGAAATGACGGGTGTGGTGACCAGCACGGGTACTAACACCTACTTTGGCAAAACCGCGAAGCTCGTCAGTTCAGCGAAAAGTACGTCACATTTTCAAAAAGCAGTCATACATATTGGTGATTATCTTATTTTCATCAGCCTGGCACTTGTCACTATATTGGTTCTGGTCGGGTTAGAACGTCAGCTACCCGTTATGGAGCTGGTGCAATTTGCGCTGATTCTGACGGTGGCATCTATTCCAGTGGCGTTGCCGGCAGTATTATCGATGACGATGGCCGTTGGTGCGATAAAACTGGCGAAACTAAAAGCTATTGTTTCCCGGCTGGAATCGATTGAAGAATTAGCCGGTATGGACATTCTTCTCTCCGACAAAACTGG
>CBDUUA010000182.1:0-5020 GCA_965370135.1 uncultured Cellvibrionales bacterium | reverse complement strand
CCCGGTTTCATATAGGGAATACACAGGCCAATTTTCATCACCAAACTCCATCCGTTTTTGCGTGGCCTGCATTACAAGCCTTCACAGTGGTTTAATCAAGCAGGTTTAATCAACACCCACCGTAGAGCCGCCTGTCCACTTAATCGCCGCAGGCCGGAGCAGCCCGTGTTAAACTCAAAGCTTTCATGCGCTATAGTCTCTACCTTTCGCCACCACTCAATCACCATCAACCGCAACCGATGCCAGTCATGAACACACACATTGCCCGCCTCCTTATTTCGGTTTGCGCCCTCGCCCTGCTCGCGCAGTCAAGCCATAGCCAGCAGCTGGAGCCGAGGTCCTACGTCAATCTACCGACGGGCCTCAATTTTGTGATTGCCGGCGGCGCTTACCAGGAGGGCGATATGCTGCTGGACCCAAGCCTGGACGTAGACGACGCGGTGACCCGGTCAAAGCACGCGGCAACCGGCTATCTCCGCTCCTTTGGACTGTTCGGCATGGGGGCAAAATTCGCGGTGGGCACCACCTACACCGAGTTCACCGCCAGTGGTCTGCTGGACGGCGTTCCGGTCAACCGGGAAGACCAGGGCTTCGCTGATCCGATGGCCAAACTCAGTGTCAACTTTATGGGCTCGCCGGCCCTGAGCCTGGCGGAATTCAGGGACTACCGTCAAGACCTGGTGGTGGGTGCAAGCCTCGGCGTGAGCGCGCCCTGGGGTGAGTACGACGGCGATAAAGTGATTAATATCGGTTTCAATCGCTGGGTCATCCAACCGGAAATTGGAGCATCCAAGATACTGGGTCGCTGGATTCTAGAGGCCTCGGCTGCGGTCGCTTTCTATACCGACAATACCGACTTCGCCGGCGGCAAAACCCGCGAACAAGACCCGCTGGGATCAGTGCAGTTTCACGTTATCTACCGCATAAAACCGGGCAAGGGCATGTGGGCGGCCTTTGACGTCACCCATTATCGTGGCGGCCAGACTTCGGTTGATGGCGATGAGAACGACAATGAACTCAACAATTTTCGCTATGGCGGCACCTTGGCACTACCGATCAACCGCCGTAACTCCCTCAAGTTTTACCTCAGCACCGGCCTCAACGCCCGCCGTGGAACCGTCTACAATCTCGCCGGCATGGCCTGGCAATACCGCTGGGGCGGCGGCATGTGAAGTACCCGGTTAAATCAGCGCCAGACTCAACCAGGGAATATAGGTAATCAGCAGCAGGGCGATAAGCAGCACCGCCATAAAGGGCAGTGTCGCCCGGTACAGCTCGGTCACCGGCTTGGAAAAGCGATAGCTGGCAATAAACAGATTCATACCCACCGGCGGGGTAAAATAGCCTATCTGCATATTGGCGAGAAAAATGATACCCAGGTGGACCGGGTGAATACCATAGGCCGCCGCCACCGGCAGGATAATCGGTATCATAATGACGATGGCGGAAAAGATA
Organism: uncultured Cellvibrionales bacterium; assembly: GCA_965370135.1. Lineage (GTDB taxonomy): Bacteria > Pseudomonadota > Gammaproteobacteria > Pseudomonadales > JAHEGP01 > JAHEGP01. Next base: position 3,565 of record CBDUUA010000182.1, on the reverse strand, counting down.
TCGAGAATCGCCCCCAGCATCAGCAGAAAAATATTGAGCAGTATCAGAAAAGTCCAGCGGCTATCGATATGGGCCTGGATGAAATCAAAGGCGCGGGTCGGTATTTGAGCGTCAACCAGCACATTGGTCAGTGCCAGTGACACACCCAGTATCAGAATGATACCGCCCACCATGGTCATCGACTTGATCAGAATTTTGGGCAGCTCAGACAGGGAGATCTCGCGGTAAATGAATACCTCGACAATCAGCACATAGACGGCGATAACCGCCGCTGTTTCCGACACCGCAAACACACCGCCGTAAATGCCGCCAATGACCAGCAGCGGCAGCGGCAACTCCCACTTGGTCTCCCATAGCGCCCGTTTTAATTCTGCCCCGGAAAAGGCTTGCATCTCGATGGCCTGATGACGGTTGATCCAAAGACTCCAGACCGATAGCAGCACTACCATCAAGCCGGCCGGCAAGATACCCGCGAGAAACAGCTGCTGAATAGTGAAGGGCTCACCAATACCCATCTGCTGTGCAATGATACCGTAGAGAATCAGCGGCAGGGACGGCGCCAGCAGCAAGCCCAAGCTGCCCGAGGTGGTCACCAATCCCAGGCTGAAGCGATCCGAATAGCCCACCTGCTTCAGCGCCGGATAAAGCAATGCGCCCACCGCCACAATGGTCACACCACTGGCGCCGGTGAAGGCAGTAAAGAAGGCGCAGGTCAGGAAGGCTATGATGGACAATCCCCCCGGCATCCAACCCAGCAATGCCTGGGTCATATTGACCAGACGGGTCGATGTCTTGCTCTCAGCCAGAATATAACCGGCCAGGGTGAACAGGGGTAGCGCCAACAGCAGGGGCGTGTCGCTGATGCGATAGATCTCAATGGTGATAACCTGTAAGGACACCTCGGCGAGATAAAAGCCCCACATGGACAGCGCCAGGATCACCACAAAAATGGGCGCACCCAGTAGCGCCATGATCGCAATCAACAGGAACAGCAATACGGTCATGCGCTCGCCTCCCGCCGCTGGAACAGCGCGCTAAAAAACTCAAGCGCAAAACGCAGGCCGATCACCGACAAGCCGATAGGAATGATAGCCTCGCACCACCAGGCCGGCACACCGGCAAATGCCGAGTCTCCGTATTCACGCTCATCCAGAACGAACAGGAAGCCGTACCAGGCGGCGATAAAGCAGACAACACTACTAAATACCGCAGTGATGGTATTGGTCAGCCCCTGTGCACGCTCAGTCAAGTAGTGACTGACAACATCAATTCTAATGTGACTGCCCTCGCGACTGGCGAGCATGGCGCCGACCAACGCCAGCCACAACACCACCACCCGCAACAGTGGATCACCCCAGTACAGCCCGCTGTCAAACAGGTTGCGTGCGACGATCTGGTAGACGGAAATACCCAGCAGCAAAGCAATTAACAGATAGAGTAAAGCGTTTTCCAGACCATGGGTAAGCCGCAGCAGGGTTTTCATCCCCCTAGCGGCCGGCGCTTTGGCTCGAGCGCACTTCGTCCAGGTAAGTATCCACTTCTTGCAATGCTTCCTGGGACAGCACACCTTTGTCAATCAGGCTTTTTTCGGCCTGGCGCGCCTTGTCATACCAGATATTTCGGTCATTGCCTGATAGGTCGACCGGACTAATGCCTTGCTTCATCAAGGCTTCGTAAGCGGCAATATTATCGGCTCGATTTTGCTTATCAATCACCACGAATGCCGCGCCCATAATGTCGCGCACCAGCAACTGATCCGCTTCGGCCAATTTGTAAAAGACTTTTTTATCGATCGCCAGCACCGCGTAGAAATACATGATCGGCAGGTCGCTCATATAGCTGACCTGGGTATGCCACTGCAGGGCAATGGTGCCGATGGGCGAGCTGGCGACGGTATCGACCAGCCCGGTTTGCAAGCCGGCCAACACATCCGCCAAATTGAGGGGAATCGGGTTTAGACCGAAGGTTTTCGCCACCAGCAGGGCGGCGGCATCGTTATTGGGAATCCAGACCTTATGAGTGCGCAGTTGCTCGAGACTGGAGATTGGATCCTGGGACAGGATATAGGCAAAGCCACCCTCGCCGAGACCAAAGGTGACAAAGCCACCTTTCTCGAAACCCGCCACAATTTTGGCGTCCATGCGCTCACGCACGTAGTCGACTTCCTCAAAGGAGCGAAACTTGAGGGGCAGCGTATAGACCTGCGCCTCTGGATACAAGCTCTCCAGCGCACCACCGGGAAACGCGCCGCCCTGAAGCTGGCCTATACGAATCTTGCGCATCACCGCCTGGTCGCTGCCCATCACGCCACCGGGATAAAACTTGAATTTGACCCTGCCCTCGGTCTTGGCCTCGATATCATCGGCCGCAGCGCGCATGGTTTTCATCCAGCTACTGCCGTCGGGTGATACGGTGCCAATTTTGAGTACGGTTGCACTGGCCGGGCCGCTCACCGCGACCAGGGATAACAGCAAGCCGGCGAGGCAGCCGGATAATCGAGCAAAATTAAGGTGCATGGATAAGCTCCTGCTTGGGAATAAGCTGCGGGTTAGAAATAATCGGCTTCATCGGCCAGCAATACCTTCGCCTCTTGTTGCGCCACGGTATTGATCAGCACCAATCCAGGCACCTCCGGATCGCCGTCGATCACCTCGGTCAACAGGCGATGGTGCAAGTCCCGGTCAAACATCATTCGGGCGTACTGATCGGCATAAACCACCTTGGCCATCATGTTTTTACCGCCGGAAATCTCGATAGCGCGCTCGAAATGCATCTTGCCGACCTCGGGTTTGCCACCCAGCGCCGGGGGTAATAAGGTAGCGATACCACCCAGGTACAAATGGGCCATGCCGTTGTCGTAGCTATCATCCAGGGCCACGACCTGCTTCAGGAGGCGCTCACTGCGGGGCAGTTCGGCGACCGCATTCCAGTCTTCGCTATTAGCCCTGATCCAGTTCAACCAGGACACCGCCAGGGTATAGGCATAGGCCAGGTCATCCTCCTTGAGTTCGGCCACCGCATGGTCGAAGGCCGGGTAGTCCATCTGTTGCCACTCACAGAAATCATCCTTATAAGCGCAGATCGAGCGCCAGGCATAGTTCAGTGATTTGGTGCTTATCTTGCTGCGACGCTCGGGCTCGGCCACGAATACGCCAGCATAGGCGTCGTTCAACTGGGCGCCAGTCTTGAGCAGATCCGGGTTTTCGGGACTGCCCTCAATCATACTGTCGATCAGCACCAGGAAGGTCGGAATCGCCTGCCCCACCGATTCTACGTCGTTACTATTGTAAATAGCGCTGGAAATATTGTCGGCCAGCTTGCCGGTTTGGGAGGCAATCAGGCTGGAACAGCCCTGTAGACTAGCCAACAGGGCCACCAACATCAGCCCGGTGCTAAGAGTTTTACGCATGCTTGATCCTGGAATGGGTAGAAGCGCCGACAGTATACCGGCGCCGTGGCCACTAATAAACGGCTGCATCAATTTCCACCGGCGCAAGCCCTCTTTGACCCTCTTTGCCCCCTCTTTGACCCTTTATAGGGGTTCACCGCGACCACTAACCCGCAG
>CBDUUA010000181.1:0-5021 GCA_965370135.1 uncultured Cellvibrionales bacterium | reverse complement strand
CGCTCGGCGCTAAAGAGATCCGCCGCAACCCGGGATTTCTCTTGTTGCAGCGCCAGCCGGTGGGCACTGGCTCGATAGCTCTTATAGGCATCTGCGAGGCCATTGCAATCGCTGTCACTCAACAGACCCTGTTGCTGCAAGGACTCCAGAATTCTTATATTGTCAGTCCATCGACTCAGCGCGGGATACTGATGAGCCCACGCCAAAACAGCGAATTGAACCATAAATTCAATATCAACGATACCACCCGTGCCGTGTTTGAGATCGAAATAGGCATCCGGGCCGGTCTCGGCCCCCGCGGGCAACAGATGATCCCGCATCTTCTGTCGCATGTCCCTGACCTGTAACCTGAGCTCACTCTCCGCCCTGGGTAGCGCCAGAATCTGCTCGCGCAAATCCTCATAGCACTGGCCCAGCCGCGCGCTGCCGGCGACCACCCGCGCCCTCACCAGGGCCTGGTGTTCCCAGGTCCACGCCTGTTTGCGCTGGTAATTCTCAAAGGCCTGCAGCGAGGTGACCAGCAAGCCGGCCTCCCCCGAGGGCCGCAGTCGCATATCGACCTCATACAGGGGGCCTAGCGTGGTCGCCGCGGTGAGGATATGGATAATGCGCTGACCGAGGCGGGTAAAGAACACCTGGCTGGCTATGGGCTTGGCGCCGTTGGTGGCCGCATTGGGGTCGGCATCGTGGACAAATACCAGATCCAGATCCGAACCATGGCCCAGCTCGATACCCCCCAGCTTGCCGTAGCCGACAATAATAAAATCCTGTCCACTGCAACTGCCGTCGCTGCGCAGCGGCTCGCCGTGGCGCGCTACCAGGTTGCGCCACGCCAACTCCAGTACGTGCTCGAGGATGACTTCGGCGATCAGCGTCAGATAATCGCTCACCTTCATCAGCGGCAGTCGCTCGGTGGCTTCGGAGGCGGCAATACCCAGCACATGGGCCAGCCGAAAATAGCGCAGCGCGTCCATATGACCCTCGAGGTCATCCCATTCCAGGCGCAGCATTTGTTGACGCAGTCCGTCGCGCAGGGTGCCCTTGTCCGGCACCCGGTAGAGCCTGGCGACATTGTGCAGCTCATCCAGCAGCACCGGGTGACAGGCGAGCTGGTTGGCGATCCAGGGACTGGCGGCACAGAGTATGCCCAGCTGTTGCCGCGCCACCTGGTTCTCCATCAACAACACCAGATAGGCGGTGCGGCGCAGCACCGACTCAAGCAATGGCAGCAAGCGCTCGAACAAGGTGCACGGGTCTTTGGTCCTGGCAGTTTCCGCCAGCATCAGCGGTACAAATGCGTCCAGCCGGGCGCGGCCCTCTTTTTGCATGTGGCGTACTTTGTTGCTGTCCCGCAGGGTAGCCAGCTGCGACCAAACCGGTTCCGGCGTACCGTAACCCTGCTGCCGCAGCCAGTCGAGGCCATCCTGCTGCGTATATTTCCCCAGCCACAGGTCGTGCCATTCACCGCTGATCGCATCGGTTTCCGGCTGTGCTTCCTGGGGCTCGATAAGAGCCTCAAAGTGTCCGCAAACTCTTTGTCGGTGCTGGCCGAGAACGCGATGGAACGATGGCCAATCGTCAAAACCCATGACTACGGCGACCCGCAACTGGTCCAGTTCATCCTGGGGCAGAGCCTGGGTCTGCTGGTCGCGCTGGCCCTGGATGGCGTGTTCGGTATTGCGCAGGAAGACATAGGCCGCCTTGAGCTCGTGCACCGCCGCTGCAGGCATATAGTCGCGCTCGGCAATGGTGTCGAGCACCCGCAGCAGTGAGCGCTCCTGCAATTCCAGCTCCCTGCCGCCGCGAATCAACTGAAATGCCTGGCCGATGAACTCGATCTCGCGGATACCGCCGGCGCCGAGCTTGACATCGTCCTGCTTGCCGACGCGATTGACCTCGCGCTGGATCAGGGCCTTCATATCCCGCAGTGATTCAATCGCGCTGAAGTCGCTGTAGCGCCGGTAGACAAAAGGACGCAGGGTATCCATCAGCGCCGCGCCCTGCTCCGGGTCACCGGCCAGCGCCCGCGCCTTGATCATGGCGTAGCGCTCCCAGTCACGACCCTGGGTGTGATAGTACTCCGCCATCGCATCGAAGCTAAGGGCCAACGCGCCACTCTGGCCATAGGGCCTCAGCCGCATATCGACACGAAACACAAAGCCGTCGCCGGTGTGGGCATCCAGCAAGCGAATCAGGCGCCGGCCGAGGCGCACGAAAAAATCCTGGTTGCTCAAGGTTCTGCGGCCACCACGGGTCTCCCCGGCCTCGGGAAAGGTAAAAATGAGATCGATATCTGAAGACAGGTTGAGCTCCCTGGCCCCCAATTTGCCCATGCCCAGCACCACCAGCCGACAGGCTTGGCCCTCGGCATCAGTGGGCGCACCGAAGTCCGGGTAGAGCTCCTGGTAGAGCCAGTTCAAACTGGTCTCGACGCAGCTATCCGCCATGGCCGAGAGATCGCCGGTAGTCTCCGCCATTTCAGCCAGGCAGTTAAAGTCACGCCAGATGATGCGACACTGTTCCTTGCAGCGGAAGCGGCGCAAGGCGAGGGCCAGTTGCTCCTCGCTGTCCTGCGCTGCGACCAGGGTATCGAGCTGCTGCGACCAGCGACTGACGCTGAAACTGCGATGCAAATCCCCCGAGGACAGCAACTCCGGCAGTAAATCGGGCTGGCGCTCAAACTGTTGGCAAACCCAGGGGCTGGTGGCCAACACCAGCGCCAGTTCAGCGGCGTAGTGGGGATCCAACGCTGATTCCAGCTGTGTCAGTTGTTGCTCGGACCACGAGGCAAACAGCCCGGCAGCGGCGCTTTCCAGGGCTTGTTGCAGTGGCTCCGGCAAATGGGCAGAGGGCAGCTCAATTGGGGTCGTAGTTCGGGTCATAGTTCGGGTCATAGAGATAGTGGGTTCACAGAAGACCAATACAACACCGCACCCGCGGCTATACCACGGACAACAGCTCGACTATAAAAATACGGGAGTATACTGGAATGGCACTTATCTTAAGCATAATTCTCTGTAGGGCGGAATTTATTCTGCCAATGCATTTCCTGATTGCCCATAAACCTCAGCCAACCAGGCCAACCAGAGTGGCCAAATAAATTCGGCCCTACAAATATGTCTCGAATCCAGTTCAGTGCTAATTTAGTGATTGGCCGGTGCCGGGGCCACCCGCATCACTTCCTCGATGGTGGTGTCACCGTTGGCGACTTTTCTGGCGCCGCTGAGCCGCAGCGTGCGCATGCCCTCCTTCATGGCCTGCAATCGCAGCGGATTGAGCTCTGCCTCTGCACCCATCAACTGCTTGACCGGCTCACTCATCACCAGTATTTCGTAGAGACCCTGACGCCCGAGGTAGCCGGTATTGCGGCACTCCAGGCAGCCCTGGGCCTGCATCACCTGTGCCGGCGCCGCCACCGACCACGGATGCACCAGTTGTTGCCAGGCCGCGGCGTCAGTGGCACAGGGGGTTTTGCAATGAGGACAGAGCGTGCGCGCCAGGCGCTGGGCCATGATGCCCAGCACCGTCGCCTTGATCAGGTAGGGCGGCACACCAATTTCCAGCAGTCGCGTAATCGCAGAGGGCGCATCATTGGTGTGCAGGGTAGACAGCACCAAATGCCCGGTCAGGGCCGCCTGAATCGCCATTTCCGCGGTTTCGATGTCGCGAATCTCGCCAATCATGATGATATCCGGATCCTGTCGCAGCAGTGAGCGCACGCCGGTGGCAAAATCCAGGCCGATATTGTGCTGCACCTGCATCTGGTTAAATGCCGGCTCAACCATTTCGATCGGATCCTCGATCGAGCACACATTCACCTCCGGCACCGCCAATTGCTTGAGTGTCGAATAGAGTGTGGTGGTTTTACCCGAGCCGGTGGGCCCGGTGACCAGCACGATGCCGTGGGTGTTATCCACCATTTCGCGCCAGCGCTGGTAATCCTCATCGGCCAGGCCCAGATCGTTAAAACCGCTGACCAGAACCTGGGGATCAAAAATCCGCATCACCAGCTTTTCGCCAAAGGCCGTGGGCATGGTCGATAGCCGCAGCTCCACTTCACTACCATCGGTGCGCAGGGTTTTCAGGCGACCGTCCTGGGGGCGCCGCTTTTCCGCCAGATCCATTCGACCCAGAATTTTTATGCGACTGGTGACCGCCGCCGACACCTGGATCGGCAATTCGTAAATGGCATGGAGTACGCCGTCTATGCGGAACCGAACCCTGCCGATTTCCCGCCGTGGCTCGAGGTGAATATCACTGGCGCGCTGGTCAAAGGCATACTGCAGCAGCCAGTCGACAATGCTGATGATATGGTGATCGTTGGCATCCGGTTCTTGCAGATTGCCCAACTCCAGCATTTGCTCCAGGTTGTTGAGCACCCCGCCAGTGCGCTTGTGGGCAGGCGCACTGGCGCCACTGATAGACTTGGCCAGGGTATAGAACTCCACCATATAGCGCTCGAGTTCCGCCGGGGTCGCCAGTACCCGCACCACTTGCTTGCGGGTGACGTGCTCCAGCCCGGATTCCCAATCCGAGATAAAAGGCTCAGAGCTGGCCACCACCACGCGATCGGCATCCACCTCGACAGCCAGTATCCGGTGGCGCTTGGCAAAGGCAAATGACATCACCTCGGTAATGGCAGCAACATCAATTTTGAGAGGGTCGATACGAAACAAGGGCTGGCTAATTTTTTCTCCCAGCCAGTGCATGATGCTCTCGTCGGTGTGGGGTTTATTCTCCCTGGAGGGATCCGGCAAGCCCTGGGCACCCAGGTAAATCACCGGATGCAAAGCTGCATCCTCGCGGCTTCGCGGCGACAGAGTGACGCGCTCGGCGTCGCTCTGTAGTAGGCGGCCATCCGCCACCATCTGGTCGAGCAAATAGCGCAGATCCAGGCCTCGGTCACCAGCGGCATGGCGGGCAAGAGCGTCAGTCATAGTCATATCCCGGGGCCTGTGTTCTTACATTACATTCAAGTACTTGAATTATTGGCATTGCAAGCCGGTTTGCCAAGCGCCAGG
>CBDUUA010000180.1:0-5052 GCA_965370135.1 uncultured Cellvibrionales bacterium | reverse complement strand
GGTGACTAGCCCGCCGATGCTTTGAAGGAAGAAAAAACCTGATGCGACCGATCTACCGCAGCTTCGAGTTCTTCGAAGCCCACTACAAGATAGTACTACTACTGGCCTTGCTGTTGTTGGCGGCACTGGCCTGGCAGGCGCCCAAGCTTAAATTCGACGCCTCCGCCGATGCACTGGTGCTGCAGGGGGACCGGTCGCTGGACTACTCCCGGGAGATCGGCAAGCGCTATGCCAGTGAGGATTTTTTGCTGGTGACCTATGAGCCCCATGGGGATTTATTCAGTCCGGTGGTGCTGGATCGCCTGGCGCAATTGCGCGATCAGCTGGCGCAGTTGGAGAGCGTCTCTTCGGTCACCAGCATTCTCGATGTGCCCTTGCTCTACAGCCCGAAAATAAGCCTCAGCAATATAGCCGACGGACTGCCCTCGCTGGCCGATGAGCGAGTGGACCGGTCGCTGGCGGCGCAGGAGTTTATGCATAGCCCGATCTACAAGGGCCTGTTGACCAATGCTGACAACACTATCACCGCCCTGCAGATCAATTTGACCCGCGACGAAACCTACTTTTTCCTGCTGGAAATCCGGGATCGGTTACGGGGACTAAAACGGCAGGGTGAACTGCATCCGCAACAGCGCCGCGCCTTGAAAATGGCTGAGCGTGCTTTCAAGGATTATAAGATCACCGTCAATGAAGAGCAGCAGCGCCTGGTCGGGGAGGTGCGTCATATCCTGGATGCCTACCGCGATGACGCCCGCATCTATCTCGGTGGCGTGCCCATGATCGCCGTCGATCTCATCAGTTTTGTGCAAAGTGACCTGGTGGTATTCGGTAGTGGTAGCCTGCTGTTTATCGTGGTGCTGTTGGCAATCATCTTCCGCTCTGTGCGCTGGGTGGTGGTGCCGCTGTTAATCTGCGGGGCCTCCGCACTGGGTATGATCGGGTGGTTGGCCTGGGTCGATTGGCGATTGACGGTGATATCCTCCAATTTTGTCGCCATCCTGTTGATTATCAACCTCTCGATCCTGGTGCACCTGATCGTGCGCTATCGCGAGTTGGCGGCGGCCGACGTGGGGGCATCCCAGGCGCAGCTGGTCATGGGCGCCTTGCAGACCATGGCCAAGCCCTGTCTGTATACCACACTGACGACACTGGTAGCTTTTGCTACCCTGGTCATCAGTGGCATTCGGCCGGTGATCGATTTTGGTTGGATCATGAGTATCAGCGTCTGTGTGGCGCTAGTGACGTCTTTCGTGCTGTTTCCGGCGATTTCCATGTTATTGCCGCGCAGTTATATCGTCGCCACAGAAGAGCGCAAGCCACTGACGCGCCACTTTGCTGCGGCGGTCGAACATCACGGCGGCATCATTTTGCTGGTGTCGGTGCTGCTGGTGCTGGTTTCTATCTGGGGTGTCAGCCGTTTGCAGGTGGAAAACCGCTTTATCGATAATTTTTTCGAGACCACCGAAATCTATCAGGGCATGGAGACCATCGATCGCGAATTCGGCGGCACTATTCCTCTCGATGTGATTATTGATGCCGGGCCGGAGCAGCGCGTCCTCAAGGCGACCCAGGACGATTTCGATGAAGAAGATCTTTTTGATGACGACGGTACTACCCAGGACACCAGTGTCTGGTTTACCCGCAGTGGTCTCGATCGCATCACCGAGATACATCAATACCTGGAGCAGTTTCCGGAAATCGGCAAAGTCATGTCGCTGGCGATGGTCTACCAGGTGAGCAAGGATCTTGCCGGTGACAATATTGATAATGTCGAGCTGGCGATCACCATGTCCGGCTTGCCCGACAGTGTGCGGCAGGTGTTGATCGACCCCTATCTCTACGAGCCCCTCGAGCAGACGCGGATCAGCCTGCGGGTGATGGAAACCAATCCCGGCCTGCAGCGCGATGCCTTGTTACACCAAATACACCACGACCTGGTCAACCAGTTTGGCTACCAGCCGGAGCAGATACATCTTACCGGCATGATGGTGCTTTATAACAACATGTTACAGAGTTTGTTTCGATCACAGATACTGTCCCTGGGCGCGGTGTTTATTGCCATTATGGCGATGTTTTTGATGCTGTTTCGATCCCTCAAGCTGGCCGCCGTCGCCATCGTGCCGAATCTGCTGGGTGCCGGCCTGGTGCTGGGGAGCATGGGCATAGTGGGGATTCCACTGGATATGATGACCATAACCATCGCCTCGATCTGCATCGGTATCGGCGTCGATGACACCATTCACTATGTGCATCGCTTTGGCGTCGAGTTTCAGCGGGATCGCGATTATGTGGCCAGCATGCATCGCTGCCACGGTAGTATTGGCAAGGCAATGTACTATACCTCTTTGATCATTATTCTCGGCTTCGCCATTCTGGTGTTGTCGAATTTTCGCCCCAGTATTCATTTTGGCCTGCTCACCGGCGCCGCCATGCTGGCAACCTTACTGGGTAATCTGTTGCTGCTGCCCAAGCTGATCCTGGTGTTCAAGCCCTTCGGCCCCCCTCGGCAAGAGGCGGTAGCTGTATGCAATGCCGCGTAGACTGCGGCGCTTGCTGTATCGCCCTGTCGATTTCCAGCCCGATACCTGGTATGTCGGGGGGTAAAGCTGCCGGCATCACTTGTGTGCAATTGGACGCTCAGAAACGCTGCCGCTTGTTTGGCCAGGCCCGGCGTCCTGATGTCTGTGGGGCGCTGCAGCCTGCCGTTGATATTTGCGGTGAAAGCGCTGCGCAGGCCATGGTGCTGATTGCGGCACTGGAATTGGCAACCGAGCCCCGCTGATGACGCCGGTAACGACGGATGACATAGCGCTATTTCCGCTGCGGGCGGTATTGTTTCCCCATGCCCGCACCACCTTGCAGATTTTTGAAGCGCGCTATATGGATCTGGTAAAAAGCTGCCTCAAGGCCGATGGCGGTTTCGGTGTGATACTGATTAAAAGCGGCAGCGAAGTATACCGACCGGGACAATGGCGAGCCCCCGAATTGGCGAATATCGGCTGTTATGGCAAGATCGTCGACTGGGATGCACTGCCCCAGGGACGCCTCGCCCTGATACTGGAGGGGCGGCAGAAATTCCGCTTGCTGGAAAGCCGGCAAGGCCCTGATCATTTATTCCGCGGCCATGTCGAGTGGCTTGCCGCCGAGAGTGATCAGCCCCTGCCGGTGGCCTTTGAACAGTTGCCGGCGCTGCTGGCACGGCTGACGGAGCATCCATCGATTCGCCAGCTGAATATGGCGCTCGAGCCCGGCTCGGCGCTGCAGACAGCCAACCAGCTGGCCCAGTTATTGCCGATCAGTTTACAGGAAAAGCAGCAGTTATTGTCTATGGACTGCCCCATGGATCGCCTGCAGCAGATCGAGGATTTTCTGGCGGCGCTTGAGGCATAAAATGAGAATCCGCTTTGGGTAGGCCTGCTGTCACCGGTCACCGGTCAAATGGAGGGTGTCTCCACCACCAGAATACCCTGTTCGGAATCGCTACTCATAGCCGCTCCTGGAGTATTTGCAGTGCCTCTACAAAATCATAATCACCGACAGTTCTGGCGAGCTGTTTTAACCATGCCTGATCGACTGTATGCGCCGGCAATTGTTCGAGTTGATCGATAATTTCCGTGGCATCAGCATCGCTATCTTCAAGCAGCTCGCGCAAGCGAATCAGCAATCCATCGATGTGTCCCCTATCGATTTTTTCGCCGGCATTTTCTGCTGTGGTTTGTGAGTCATCCGGTGCGCCCAGTACCGCCAGTGTATCGATGACAGGTGCAAGTGTGTTGACGACCTGTTGCAGCAACTCTTCCAGTTCTAACTGGCCATTGACGCATGCCTGCTCCAGAACAGCGGCCGCTTCTTGTACCTGGGTCGCACCAATATTGCCGGCTACGCCCTTGAGTGTGTGCGCGAGCCGTGTTGCTGCTTGCGGGTCATCAGATTTCCGGGCATCTTTGAATTCGCTTGAAAATAGCGCATAGCTGTCACGGAATTTGACTAACAGTTTTCGGTATAGTGCGGTATTGCCCTGGGTAATAACGAGCCCGGCGCTCACATTTATCCCGGCAAGCTCGGGAAACGGTTGTTCTTTATCGGCGGCATCGCCTGCAACCATGGTTGCCTGCCGGGGGTGAGCCGGGGTAATCCATTTGGCCATGGTGTTAAACATGGTATTAACATTAATGGGTTTGGCAATATGATCATTCATGCCAACGGCCAGCACTTTTTCCCGGTCACCTGCCATGGCATTGGCGGTCATCGCTATAATCGGCAAATCCGAGTACTGTTGCTGTTGCCGTATCTTGCGGGTGGCCTCATAACCGTCCATTTCCGGCATCTGGCAATCCATCAACACGCCATCAAAGTCACTCGCTGTTAATTGCGACAATGCTTCAACGCCATTATTGGCCACCGCGACGTCAAGTCCGTTACTGCGTAGTAACTCCAGCGCAAGTTCCTGATTGATTTCATTGTCTTCCACCAGCAGGATTTTTGCACCACGCAGACCCGCTATGGTCGCGCTGGACTCCAGTAGCCGGCTATCGGCGCGGCTGTCACTGATGGCTTCTCTGCCCATCGCTATCATGATGGCATCCAGCAGGCTCGATGGCGTGACCGGCTTGGTAAGAAATCCGCTCACATCGACATCGGCTGCTGCCTGTCGGGCTTCTTCGCGACCGTAGGCCGTTACCATGATGACGGTTGGAACTTCACTTAAGGCTTGATCATTCTGAATGGCGCGGGTGACTTCGAGGCCATCCATATCCGGCATTTTCCAGTCCATCAGCACCAGTTCATAGGGGTCCTGTTTATCGGCTTCTTCCAGAATGGACTTTGCCGCATCACCACTGCTCGCTTGCTCCACGCGCAGTCCAAAGCTCGCCAGTATGGTGGTCAGGATATCGCGGGCGGTAGCATTATCATCAACCACCAGTACCCGCAGGGCACCGAGAATATTCGCCCGCTTGCGTGGTTGTGGCATGTCACCCTGTTGCTTGCCGAAGTTCGCCGTGAAGTGGAATGTCGAGCCGCTAGCGGTTTCGCTTTCGACCCATATTTTGC
>CBDUUA010000179.1:0-5064 GCA_965370135.1 uncultured Cellvibrionales bacterium | reverse complement strand
CTGCTGGATTACGAGCGCTATCATAGCGCCGGCGAGGAGGGTGACAAGCAGGCGCATTTGCGGGCGCATATTGCCAGTATAAAAAGCCACATCCAGGGGCTGAGCGCCAAGGCCTATGAAAGCCTGGAGGGCATTCGCACGCTGGATTTTGTGCTGATTTTTATCCCGATAGAGACCGCGTTTCTACTGGCATTTGAGCATGAACCGGGGCTGTTCAAGCAGGCTTACGATAAAAATGTAATTGTGGTGAGTCCGACCACCTTGCTCGCGACCCTGCGCACCATACAAAGCATCTGGCGCTACGAGCGGCAAAATCGCAACGCCGAAGAGATTGCGCAGCAAGCCGGCAGGATCCACGACCAGGTGGTGAGAGTGGCGGAGTCGCTGGAGGACGTCGGCAAATATCTCGGCAAGGCCCAGGATAGCTGGCACCGCACCAAGGAGCGCTTGCGCACCGGTCGAGGCAATTTGTTGATGACGGCGGACAAGCTGGAGCAGTTGGGGGCCAGGACTCGCAAGCAGTTACCTAAAGATAATCTGACAGAGCACGAATAGAGGCGAACACAGCATGGCACTACCAATAATCGGCAATATGGCCCCGGCGCTTAGCCTGCCGGATGAAAATGGCAATAAGGTTACACTCAAGGACTATCGGGGCAAATCCAATGTGGTTTTGTATTTCTATCCGCGAGCGATGACCCCGGGCTGCACACTGCAGGCCTGTGGCATTCGCGACAGTCAGCAACAACTGGCTGAGCTGAATACGGTAGTGTTTGGGGTGAGCCCGGATCCGGTCAAAAAGCTGCAAAAGTTTATTGAAAAATACGAGCTGAACTTCAGCCTGTTAGCGGACGAGGGTCACCGGATTGCCGACAAATACGGCGTCTGGGGCTTGAAGAAATTCATGGGGCGGGAATCTATGGGCATACACCGCACGACCTTTATTATTGGCAAGGATGGCCGGCTTAAGCACATTATGAACAAGTTTAAAACCAGAACCCATCACCAGGATTTGCTGGCGTGCCTGACGGATAAGCTCTGATTGTTACGTTCTGATGTCAGTGAACTGACGCGACCTCGGGCATGGGCCGGAGGTCGCAGGTCTTCTTTCTATGGCAAGAAGGTCAAGCTATGGCAAGAAGGTCAAGGGAAAAAGGCCAGGAAAAGAAGGCCCGGGAGTGAGCGATCAGGAAAGAACGATGTTTTTGTTGGGCTTGTACGGATTGCTATGAGTAAAACCACTCTCACCGGTGGTTATTTGCTTGATTTCACCGCCCCTTTTCAGGAAGGCAGTGACTTCATCTTCAATCTGGTCGCGTGTTTTCTCGGCTTTTGGTGCTTTGACTGGGTTGGATCTACGCAAGGTTAGGTCTCCTGTCGAATCATTGTTGAATCATTGTTGAATCATTGTTGAATCATTGAAAGGGGGGATTAATTAGCCGATTATAGTAACACATCCAGGCAGTAATATCCGCTACCGTGGCGTCTGTTTGCGAGGAAACGGCAGCCCGGAGACCAAAATATCAGCGCTGGAACCACGATTTTAGTCGCGGCATAAGGCCGTCAGGGCTGCTGGCGGGGCGAGGGCCATTGATCAGTAGTACCGTAATATTGTCGTGGCCGCCTTTTGCCAGCGCCGCCAGTAACAATTGGCGCATGCCATCCTGCGCCGAGATGGTATCTGCGAGAATAGCGCCCATGGCAGGATCCGCCAATTCGCCACTCAAGCCGTCACTGCATAGAACAATGGTCTGGCCGGGTCGCCAACTGCCGGTTAGCACGTCAATTTTAGGCCCCTGGGGGATGGGCACACCGACGGATTGAGTGATGATATTGCGCTGCGGGTGCTGTGCCGCTTCTGCGGCGGTGATGGCCCCGGCATCGAGCAGCTCTTGCACCATGGAATGATCCCGCGTCAAACGCTGCAAGCGGTGCAGATCCCAGAGGTAGGCTCTACTATCTCCCACCCAGGCTATTTCGTATTCGCTACCCTTTGTCAATAATGCGACCACCGTGGTGCCCATGCCGGGACTTCCCAGTTCAGTGGATGCTTCGCGGATGGCGCGGTGGGCCAGTTCTATGGCCTCGGTCAAGGAGGCATGGCCCCTGACAGCCTCACAGATGGTGTGGACGGCGATGGCGCTGGCAACTTCACCCGCTTCCTGACCTCCCATGCCGTCGGCCACCAGCCATAAACCCAATTCGGGTAGGGCGATGTAGCTATCTTCGTTGCTGTTGCGCACACGACCGGTGTGAGTCGTTGCGGCATAGGATAGGGTGGGCATGAGTAAACCTAGATTCCGCAGTTGGACGCTCTACTTCGATTCAAAATATTGAAATGCCAAAAGTTATTCATAAGGTTGAGTTTGGCTAGTTTGGCTAGTTTGGGTTCGGATAGTATTAATTTGCCTGCAATTATATAGCCGATCCTGAAAAATGCACCTCCGGCAATGCATCCCAGGCGTAGTTTTCCTCTCTCGAGCTTATTTTACCGGTCAATTGTTGAACTGTAAGACTTGCCTGCGATTACCCCATTGACCGGCGGTGCCGTGAAAGAACCCTGGTAGAGGGCTGCCGCAATTTGCGCAGGCGCCCTCACGATCGAGATGCCAGGCCTCGATCTCATAAGCATCGCGCACTATCAGTGCCTGACCACAGTGGTGGCAATAGCTGGTGCCGCCCTCCCGGTCGCGAATATTGCCGGTGTAGACATGCTGCAAGCCGGTCTGCAATGCCAACTGTCGGGCGCGATGGAGCGTGGCCGGCGGGGTTGGTGCTACATTGCGCATCTTCCAGTCCGGGTGAAAGGCGCTAAAGTGCAAGGGCACCTGGGGGCCGAGGTGTTCGAGAACCCACTCTGCCAGTTGGCGAATTTCCGCCTCGCTGTCGTTATGGCCAGGAATCAGCAGCGTGGTCAACTCCAGCCAGACATCGGTCTCCTGGTGAACGTACTCAATCGTCTCCAGTACTGACTGCAATTGGCCACCACAGAGGCGGTAGTAAAAGTCCTCGTTGAAAGCCTTGAGATCGATGTTGGCAGCATCGATAAACTCAAAAAAAGCGGGCCGCGCCTGCTCGGTGATATAGCCTGCGGTCACCGCCACCGTGTTGATGCCCAGTTCACGGCAGGCCAGCGCGGTATCCCGGGCGTATTCAAAAAAGATAACCGGGTCATTGTAGGTAAAGGCAATGTGCTCACAGCCCGATTGCAACGCCGCCTCGGCCAGCTGCCGGGGTTGGGCGCTGGAGGCCATCGAATTCACCTGCCGGGATTTGCTGATATCCCAGTTCTGGCAGAATTTACAGGCCAGATTGCAGCCGGCGGTGCCGAATGACAGCACCGGCGAGCCGGGGTAGTAGTGATACAAGGGCTTTTTTTCGATGGGGTCGATGCAAAAACCGCTGGAGCGCCCATAGCTGTTGAGTATAAGCTGGTCTTGTCGGCGTTCGCGGACAAAGCACAGGCCGCGCTGGCCGTCGGACAGGTGACAAAACCGAGGGCAGAGGTCACACTGGATTTTATCCTTGCCTGCTTTTCCCTTGAGTGCTTTATCCTCGAGTGCTTCATCATTAACAACAAGGTGCCAGAATTCGGCGGGCACTTCGTAGTGGGACATGGGCTTCATGGCTTTATCCTCGTCCGCTATCCTCTTTAATTATCGCTGTCTCATCCCCATAATAATCAATATGGAGGCTTTGCCAGATGAAATCAAGCGTTAGACCCGCAGCCGTGTCGGGGCTGTTTTATCCAGACAACGAGTCCGAATGCCGCCGGCAGGTCGAGCACCTGTTGTCGAGTAGTCGGCAGCCGGCGCTGGCCTCGGTCAACGGCTTGATTGTGCCCCATGCTGGCTATATTTACTCGGGTACGGTGGCCGCCGCCGCCTACCGGGCGCTGGGGGCAGCGGCTGACAGCGAGCCACTCATCGCGGTGCTCGGCCCCAACCATCGCTTGCCGCTGCGCGGCATGGCGCTGGACAGCCATAGTCATTTTGCTACGCCTTTAGGCCCAGTGGCATTGCGCACCGAGATTGTCGCCGAGTGTCAGCAGCTACCCGGCGTCGACTACAACGACGCCGTGCACAGGGATGAGCACTGTATTGAGGTGCAGTTGCCCTTCTTGCAAACCCTGTTCGACAGCTTCAGCCTGGTGCCGGTTTTGGTTGGCCAGGGTGATCCGCAACAGGTAGCCGATTTGATCGGCGCGCTACAGGCTTATGGTGCACTGATTTTGATTAGCTCGGATTTGAGCCATTTTCTGCCCTATGAGGACGCCTGCCACATGGACGCCGCGACCTCAAAGGCGATCAGCCTGTTGGCCAGCGACATTCAACCACAGCAAGCCTGTGGTTGCGGGGCGATCAACGCCATGAATACCTTTGCCCGGCGCCAGGGGTGGCGTGCGCAATTGCTGGCGAGCAATAATTCGGGGGACACCGGGGCGGACGCCTCCAGGGTGGTGGGATATGGCGCTTATGCATACCTTTGAGCTCTCCGAGCAATACCAGTTATTGGAGGTGGCGCGGCAGTCGATTGCCGAGGGCTTGCAGCACGGTGTCCCCCTGCGTCCACGGCCGGCAGAATTTTCCTCGTGCTTGCAGGTGATATGCGGCAATTTTGTGACCCTCACACTGGCGGGTGAACTGCGTGGATGTATCGGCAGTTTGCAGGGGCACAGCCCGTTACTACAAAATATCGCCGACAATGCCTTCAATGCCGCCTTCCGCGACCCACGGTTTTCCGCCCTGTCGGCGCTGGAGTCGCCCGGGATTGAGCTGGAAATTTCCCTGCTCAGTAGTCCCCTGGCGATGGTATTTGCCGACGAGAGCGATGCACTCGCCCAGTTACAAGCCCACGTCGATGGACTGATACTCGAGGTGGGTACTCACCGGGCCACCTTTCTCCCCTCGGTGTGGCAGCAACTGCCGGACGCGGCGGTGTTCCTGCGCCAGCTCAAGCGCAAGGCGGGACTGCCCGAGGACTATTGGTCCGGCGAGGTGCAATTGCAGCGCTACCGCAGTCACAGTTTTTGCGATGTTCTGGTAGTCGGGAGTAAGGCCTGAT
>CBDUUA010000178.1:0-5078 GCA_965370135.1 uncultured Cellvibrionales bacterium | reverse complement strand
AATTTTGGCCCCAGTAGGTATAATCCCCGACCCGGTAATGTTTTGGGAGGTCGCGTGCCGCCCGGAATACACAGTTTGAAACACTCCTCATGACAATAAAGAATGGCAATTAAAGAATGACTATGAAATTACAGGCAGCTGACCCGGTGGTCAGTCACTCTGCCCCCTTGCATGTTGGAGTTTGGATCGGAAACCCAGCGGACACCCATTTTTCTCCTGTTGATTCAACAAGCGTTCACTCCTCACTCAGACAAGCGACCAAGGTGGTATTTGACCCCTCCAGCCGACGCATCGGCCTGGCGAGTGAGGGCGAGGTGCTCTCCAATGAGCCGAAAAACGGGCTGCAAGATGGTCAGCAATGCTACCCATTGCTGGGTATCCTGCCGCCACTCTACCCGGAATGGCTAGGTGACAGGGGCTTTCAGGAAACCCATAACTTGCGCTTTGCCTATGTTGGCGGAGCCATGGCTCGCGGCATCGCATCGGCCGATCTGGTGATCGAATTGGGCAAGATGGGGGCCCTGGGCATGTTCGGCGCTGCCGGTCTTGCACCTAAAGTGGTTGAAGAAGCTCTGCGAAAAATCAGCTCAGCACTGGATCCGGCGGGATTATCCTGGGGCAGCAACTTAATCCACTCACCCAACGAACCTGCACTGGAAAATGAAATCGTCGAGCTCTACTTGCGAATGGGTGTCAGACGCGTATCGGCTTCTGCTTATATGGGGCTGACTCCCGCGATTGTTCGCTACGCCTGTAGTGGCTTGTCCCGCGCAGAAGACGGCTCGGTGCAGCGGCAGAATTATGTGTTTGCCAAGATATCCCGCGAAGAAGTCGCCAGCCATTTCCTGTCTCCAGCACCGACCAAGATCCTCGAACAGTTGCTTGCGGAACACAAGCTCACCGCAGAAGAAGTCGAAATTGCCGCACAAATCCCGCTGGCAGAAGACATTATCGTAGAGTCTGATTCCGGTGGCCACACCGATAATCGACCGTTGAATGCCTTGTTTCCGGCGATTGTGAGCCTGCGTGATCGTCTGGCCAGGGAATTTTCCTATGACCGATCCATCCGCCTGGGTGCAGCCGGAAGCCTCGGTACACCCATCAGTATCGCCGCTGCCTACGCACTCGGAGCCGCTTTTGTGTTGGTCGGCACCGTGCACCAGGCCGCCGTTGAATCCGGTATTTCTGATAACGGCCGCAAGCTACTTGCCCAGGCGCAAATAGCCGATGTCGCCATGACCGCCTCTGCGGATATGTTTGAACTCGGCGTCAAAGTCCAGGTGTTGCAACGCGGCACGATGATGGCAGTCAGGGGTAACCAGTTATACGACCTGTATAGTCGATACAATTCAATTGACGAGATTCCCGCGGATCAACGAGCAAATATCGAGAAAACTATTTTCAGGCAAACACTTGAGGATATCTGGCAGCAGACCGTTGAATTCTTTTCCCGCACTGACCCTGGACAGATCGAGAAGGCCAATAAAAACCCAAAACATAAGATGGCCCTGATTTTTCGCTGGTATATAGGCAGCTCAAGCCAGTGGCCTATCATCGGCGAGGAGTCTCGCCAGATAGACTATCAGATCTGGTGTGGTCCCGCGATGGGTGCATTTAACCGCTGGGTGGCGGGAAGTTTTCTGGAACCACCGGAGCAGCGCACAGTGCATCAAATTGCCCTGAACCTATTGGAAGGCGCGGCACATGTTACCCGCGCGCAACAATTGAGGACTTTCGGGCTGGCCATGACCCAGGATGTTTTGGATTTCTCGCCAACGGAACTGCGAACATAAAGCCACGAGCCCTTGCCCCCCTCTTAAACTAACAAAAAGCAGATCGATAAACAGCAGATCGACAAGAAGAAAATCGACAAGAAAAGTGGCAAAGGACTGGCAAACAAACGATCAAACTAACTATCAAACTAACTATCAACCAACTATTCAAATCAACTATCAACTAACCATTCAAACCAACTATCAAAAATATGCAAACACTATGCAAGCATCAAGTGACGCATATTGCGGGCCGATTCATTGTCGGCACAGGAGCGTAAGGTAATGAAGAAGCAAAATGAAACCCGTTTTAGCCCGATTGCAGTTGTAGGTGCGAGCGCGCTGTTCCCCGGGTCGGTCGATGGCCAGTCATTCTGGCGCAATATACTGTCCGGCGAAGACTTCATGACCGAAGTGCCCGAAGATCACTGGTTGATCGAGGATTATTATGATCCTGAACCCGCTAAAAAAGGCAAGATCTACGGCAATCGGGGCGCTTTTCTGCCAAAGATCGATTTTGATCCGATGGAATTCGGCATGCCGCCGAAGCAATTGTCGACCACGGATACCGCGCAGTTATTGGCGCTGATTGTCGCCAATAAAGTCCTTGCCGATGCCGCGAGCGTGCAATTTTCCAAGGTCGATCGCTCAGACATCAGCGTTATTCTCGGGGTTGCATCTGCCACCGAGATGGTTGGCCAGATGGTTTCTCGCATTCAGCGCCCCCACTGGGTGAAGGCGCTGCGCGACGCGGGTATTCCGGAGAGCAAGGTTATTGAAGTTTGCGACGGCATCGAAGCGACCTATCCGGAGTGGGATGAAAGTACTTTCCCCGGCTTGCTGGGCAATGTCGTTGCCGGCCGCATTACCAACAGGCTGGATTTGGGTGGCACCAACTGTGTCGTCGATGCCGCCTGTGCCAGTAGTCTGGGCGCCGTTGCCATGGCTATTCGGGAGCTGCAATCGGGCAGTTCGAATCTGGTGATTACCGGTGGTGTCGATGCCTTGAACGACATCTTCATGTATATGTGTTTTAGCCAGACACCCGCGCTGTCCCCCACCGGGGATTGCCGGCCATTTTCTGCCGATGCGGATGGCACGATGCTGGGTGAAGGCATCGGTATGCTGGCGCTGCGACGGCTTGACGATGCCGAAAAAGACGGCGACAGGATCTATGCGGTTATCCGCGGAGTAGGCTCTTCCTCAGACGGGCGCTCAGGCAGCATTTATGCGCCGGAATCGCGGGGCCAGGCCCTTGCCATCCGGCGCGCCTATGAGATGACGAATTATGATGTCGACGATGTTGAATTGATCGAGGCCCATGGCACCGCGACCAAAGCGGGTGATGCAGCCGAATTCGGCGGACTGCAGGTCGCTTTTGAAGATTTTGCACAAGACAACAAACAGTGGTGTGCGCTGGGCAGCGTAAAAGCACAAATTGGTCATACCAAATCTGCAGCGGGGGCAGCGTCCCTGTTTAAAACAGTCATGGCGCTGCACCACAAGGTGCTACCGGGAACAATCAAAGTCAGCGAACCGAATCCGGCCCTGAAAATCGAGCAGAGTCCATTTTATCTCAATACAGAAACCCGACCCTGGATTCATGACCCCGCAAGCACGCGAAAAGGCTCAGTGAGTTCATTTGGATTTGGCGGCAGTAATTTTCACATCGCATTGGAAGAATATGTACCGACACATATTCCGACACCTGTGCCGACAGTAACAGCGCGGGGTCGATATCATTCTTCGCCGGTTGAATTATTACTCTTCTACGGTACCTCACCCGATGCGCTGATAAGCTCTGCTAAAGTTGCCGTTGAAAAACTTTCCGAATGCGCTCTGCCTACGCTGGCAAAACAATTGCAGCAAGAATTTGTCGCCAGCGGCAGCTACAGCCTGGCAATCATTGCCCAGGACAGGTATGCCGTTGCCACGCTACTCGCCCAGGCAGCCGATAAAATCATCGCGCAACCGCAACAATCGTTCTCGATGCCGAACCGCATACATTACGGTGTTGCCGGTGAACAACAAAAAGTCGGCTTTCTGTTCCCCGGCCAAGGCAGCCAATACCTGAATATGGGCTCTGAACTTGCTTGTGAGTTTGACCAGGCGCGGGAAGCCTGGGACATTGCCAGTACCGTTGACCTGGACAGTGAACACCGGCTCGATCATGTGGTATTTCCCATTCCCGTTTTTACCGATGCGGATCGGGAGCAACAGAACGAGCTACTGACGAACACGGCGTGGGCGCAACCCGCAATAGGCTGTGTCAGCTGGTCCATGCTCAATTTGCTCGATACCCTGGATCTTAAACCCGATGCCGTGGCCGGGCACAGTTATGGAGAAGTGGCAGCGCTTTATGCCGCCGGCGCCATTAAATCCCCGGAGAACTTGTTGGCAGTTTCTCGTCGACGAGGCGAATTGATGAACGAGGCAGCGGCATCGACCGCCGGCTCGATGACAGCGGTTCGCGCCAGCGTTCAAGAGGTTCAGGCCTATCTGGATGAATGGGGTTTCGCGGTTTGTGTGGCCAATATCAATGGCCCAAGCCAAGTCGTTATCGCCGGTGAGACTGCCGAGATCGAGAAGGCGGAAAAGCAGTTGGCTGCGGTGGGCGATACCTTTCGCAGACTGCCAGTCGCCACCGCATTCCATACCCCTATTGTCAGCCCCAGTGCAGAGCCGTTCCAGGAATTCCTTAAGGGCATTAAGATTACCAAGCCGACAGTTCCGGTTTACTCGAATTCATCGGCATCGAAATATGGAAGCAGGCTAAATGACATTCGCAAGACCCTGGCATGGCAGTTAGCAAAACCGGTGCGATTCCAGGAAATGATTGAACAAATGCACGATGACGGCATCCGCATATTTTTGGAGGTCGGCCCCAATTCACTGCTGACAGGAATGGTGAAGGATTGCCTCAAGGGGCGAGAATTTGAGGTTATCTCACTAGATAACAAAAAACTCGATGGCCGATCGGCATTCTGGAATGCTCTGGGCAAGCTGTCCACTGCCGGTGTTGCCCTGAATTTTGATGCACTCTGGCAGCAATTTGCCGAAGTCGATCCGCCCCTTGAGTCCATTGAGAGATCGCCGGTAAGCGTACAGATTGGCGGCGCCAACTATGGCAAACCCTACCCACCTGAACACGGCGCGGCGGAGCTACCCGGCCCCAACCCTGAAGTACCCGAGGCGCCAGCAATGCTTGCGAAACCCGTGACAGCTCCTGTCACACCCTCTGCCGTAGCGCCCTCCCCTGCAACACCCGTAGCAGTTCCGCAAGCAGCCATGGCCCGACAGCCGACC
>CBDUUA010000177.1:0-5082 GCA_965370135.1 uncultured Cellvibrionales bacterium | reverse complement strand
CGAGCGTTTCACTACCTACGAAGGCGCCGAACTGCAATTGCCCCGGCTGGTCAAGAGTGACGGCACTCGCGAGCCCTTTGACGAGACTAAACTGCGCCGGGGTGTACAAAAAGCCCTGGAAAAGCGGCCGGTGAGTGTTGAGCAGATCGAGTCGGCGCTCAACCGGATCAAGCACCAGTTACAGGCTTCGGGTGAGCGGGAGGTCGCTTCCAGGGTCGTGGGCGAGGCGGTGATGGATGCGCTGCGGCAACTGGATCATGTTGCCTTTGTCCGCTTTGCCTCCGTGTATCGGGATTTTCAGGATCTTGATGAGTTTCGCGCCGAGATAGACCGGCTGGCTGAGGTTCCTCCTGAGCCGGTGGCGGAGTAGTGGTGAGCGGCAACGATATTGCGATTGCCGACCGCGACTACATGAGTCGGGCACTGCGCCTGGCGGCCAGGGGGCGTTACACCAGCACGCCCAATCCCCGGGTCGGCTGTGTGTTGGTCAAAGATGGCCAGATAATCGCTGAGGGTTGGCATTTGCGAGCCGGAGGCCCTCACGCCGAGGTGGATGCGCTGGCCAAGGCCCAGGTATCTGTTCGGGGCGCCACGGCTTATTTGACGCTGGAACCCTGCAGTCACCATGGCCGGACGCCGCCCTGTGCCGAGGCCTTGATAGCCGCCGGCATTCACCGGGTGGTCGCGGCCATGGAAGATCCAAACCCGGAGGTATCCGGTCGTGGAATGGCGCTGTTGCGCAGTGCCGGAATAGAAGTCAGCACCGGTCTGCTGGCGGCACAGGCCCGGCAATTGAACCGTGGTTTTATTGCTCGCATGGAGACCGGCAGGCCCTTCCTGTTTGCCAAAATGGCGTCGAGCCTGGATGGGCGCACCGCCA
Source organism: uncultured Cellvibrionales bacterium (assembly GCA_965370135.1). GTDB lineage: Bacteria > Pseudomonadota > Gammaproteobacteria > Pseudomonadales > JAHEGP01 > JAHEGP01. The sequence goes on along the minus strand of CBDUUA010000177.1, from coordinate 4,202 downwards.
TGGCAAATGGCGAGAGTCAGTGGATTACCGGGGCGGCGGCCAGGCGCAAGGTTCAGCGCTTGCGCGCGACCAGTTGTGCCATTATCACCGGGGTGGGTACAGTACTGCAGGACGATCCCTCCCTGATCGCCCGCGCTGAAGGCCTGCCCGACTCCTACCCGGGTACGGAGATTCGCCAGCCCTTGCGACTGGTGCTGGACTCGGCGTTGCGAACCCCGCCGAGCGCAAGAATTCTGCAGCAACCGGGTGAAACCGTTATCGTCAGCCTGGAGCAGAGCGAGGCAAAACTTGCACCCTTGCGGGATCGAGGTGCGACCCTGGTGACGATGCCCGCTCGCGGTGGCAGAGTCGATTTGCCGGCCTTGCTGCGTTGGCTGGCACAGGAGCGGGCTTGCAACGAAGTGATGGTGGAGTCGGGCCCCATACTGGTGGGGGCGTTGCTGCAAGCTGGCCTGCTGGATGAATTGCAATTGGTGGTGGCGCCCACATTAATGGGTTCTGATGCGCGCCCCCTGGCGCAATTGCCGCTGGTGCATATGGGAGAGCAACTGCGCCTGCACATCGAGGATATGCGCGCGGTGGGGGACGACTGGTGGATTCGCGCCCGTCCGCAAAAAAAACGAGGACAATAAGTTACTACTATGTCGCTGAATACCGCAGAAGAAATTATCAACGAAATTCGCCTCGGCAAAATGGTGATCCTGATGGACGATGAGGATCGCGAGAATGAGGGGGATGTGGTCATTGCCGCCGAGTGCGTGACCGCAGAGAATATCAATTTCATGGCCAGTCACGCCCGGGGGCTGATTTGCCTGACTGTGTCTGAGGATCGTTGCCGCAAGCTGAATTTGCCACTGATGGTGGACAATCACAACAATCAGGCCCAGCACGGCACTAATTTCACCCTGTCGATCGAGGCCGCTGAAGGCGTAAGCACGGGTATTTCCGCCGCTGATCGCGCCCACACAGTACGCACGGCGGTGGCGCGCAACGCGGTGCCGAGCGATATCGTGACTCCGGGACATGTTTTCCCCATTATGGCCAAGCCTGGTGGCATCCTGTCTCGGGCGGGGCATACCGAAGCCGGCTGTGATCTGGCGCGAATGGCGGGCTTTGAGCCGGCCGCGGTGATAGTGGAAATCATGAACGCCGACGGCACCATGGCGCGTCGCCCCGACCTGGAAGAGTTTGCCCAACTGCATGGGCTGAAAATCGGCACCATTGCCGACCTGATACACTACCGTGTGGTCAACGAGAAAACGGTAGAAAAGCTGAGTAGCGGCCAGGTTGATACCGACTACGGTCAGTTTGAATTGACCTCCTTTCGCGACAGTACCGAGGGCAAAATTCATATCGCCCTGGTGATGGGGGATATCGCTGCCGATGAGCCCTGCCTGGTGAGAGTGCATGTCGCCGCCAGTGTCAGGGACTTGCTGGGGATGAAGATTGCCGACGCTGCGCCGGGTTGGAATATCCGACGTTGCCTGGAGCGGGTTGCCGCCGAGGGTAAAGGTGTGGTGGTGTTGCTGGCGGGTGAGGAGCAGAGCGACGATGTGCGCCGGGATGTGGATATCGCGTTGGGCAAAGCGCCGATGCCGCGGCCGGTCGCCGATGGCAGCCACAACACCTACTTCACGGTCGGGGTGGGTTCGCAAATTCTGCGCGAATTGGGGGTTGGCAAGATGCGCTTGATGGGTGCGCCGATCAAGTACAATGCAATCTCGGGATTCGACCTGGAAGTGGTGTCCTTTGAGGCCGTTTAACGTAATAATCGCAAGTGGTTTCGTCAACCAGCAAAGGCAATAGCATGAGTAACATCGGTACTATCCGTACAATAGAGGCCAGGGTCATGAGCGCGGCGGGCAAGAAGTTTGCGCTGGTAGTCACCCGTTGGAACAGCTTTGTGGTCGAGCATCTTCTGAGCGCTGCGGTGGATTATTTGCGTATGCATGGGGTGTCTGAGGATGATCTCACCATTATCCGCTGTCCGGGTGCCTTCGAGATCCCTCTGGTGGTGAAGAAAGCGGCTGCCGGCGGCGAGTATCACGGAATTATAGCGCTGGGCGCGGTGATTCGCGGCGGTACTCCCCATTTTGAATATGTGGCGGGTGAGTGTGTCAAAGGTATCGCCAGCGTCAGCTTGCAGTACGATATTCCGGTCGCCTTCGGGGTGCTGACCGTCGACACCATCGAGCAGGCGATCGAGCGGGCGGGCGCCAAGGCCGGCAACAAGGGTGAGGAAGCAGCCGCTTCGGCGCTGGAGATGGTGGTGCTGCTGGATCAGGTAGGCTAATGGCGTCCCAGCATAGCAAACCATCGAAGGCCGCCCCGAAAAAAACCCGCCCCCTCAGCCAGCAGCGCCGCAAGGCTCGCCATTACGGCATGCAAGCGCTGTATCGCTGGCAAATGAACGGTGGCACCCCGGCTGAAATTGAGGCGGAATTCCGCACTGAATACGATCTTAGCCACGCCGATATCGAGTACTTCCGTGCGATACTAGAGGGCGTTATCTATCATCAGCCCGATATTGACGCGGCTTTCGCAGCCTATCTCGATCGCGATATCAAGCAGTTGACGCCGGTAGAATTAGCCCTGCTGCGGCAGTCGGTGTTCGAATTGAAAGAGCGACCGGACGTGCCGTTCAAGGTGGTGATCAGCGAAGCAGTGGCCCTGGCCAGGAAATTTGGCGCCACAGACGGCCACAAGTACATTAACGGCGTGCTGGATCGCGCTGCCGCCAATTTGCGAGTGGCGGAATTCCAGGCGCAGTAGATTTTGCCATGCCGCTATCTGAATTTGCCATGATCGAACGGTATTTTAGTGGCCCGGAACTCGCCCCGGCAGCAGCCGATATTGTGCTGGGGGTGGGCGACGATGCTGCAGTGCTGGCTGTCCCCGCAGATCAACAGCTAGTGGTGGCGGCGGATACCCTGGTCGAAGCCGTGCACTTTCCCGCCGGCAGCGCGCCGGATGTTATTGGCTACCGGGCGCTGGCGGTCAATCTCAGTGATCTGGCGGCGATGGGGGCGCAGCCTCGCTGGTATACCCTGTGTTTGACGCTGCCCGAACTGCAGCGTGACTGGCTCGATGGCTTCTGCCGCGGGCTGGCGCAAGCTGCGGCGGCAACCGGCATCAGCCTGGTCGGCGGTGATACCACCCGTGGACCGCTCACCCTGTCGGTACAGATCATGGGCCTGGTGTCAAAGGGTGCGGCGCTCACCCGCAGTGGCGCGTCCCCGGGGGATCGCATCTATGTCACCGGCAGTCTCGGTGATGCCGCCGCCGGGCTCGCAATACTACAGCAGGCTGCGCCGGAAAAATTTTGCGATCACTTGATTGATAGATTTTCCAGGCCGACCCCGCGATTGCGGGAGGCCAGTTTACTCAAGGGTATCGCCAGCAGCTGTATCGATATTTCCGATGGTCTGTTGGCGGATCTTGGGCATATTTGTGAGCAGAGTGCCGTCGCTGCCAGGATTGACCTGGATTCGCTGCCGATATCCTCTGAATTGCGGCGCTATGCGGGCAAGCAAGCGCTTACTTATGCCGCCAGTGGCGGCGATGATTACGAGCTGTGTTTTACCGTGCCGGAGTCGGCAGTGGCCGGTCTGGAACAGCAATTTAATCAGTGTGGTTTGCGCTGCACCTCGATAGGACAAATAATGGAAAGCATCGATGGTGTGGCGGTGCAGTGTGTCGATAGTGACGGCACTACCCGAACCATACCCAGGGGCGGTTATGAACACTTCGCAAAGTAATAAAAGTAAAAAAGAGCCGGTTAGCGGCAAGCCCACTGCGGCCCAGGTTTTTAAGGATCCGGTACTACTGCTGGCTTTTGGTTTTGGCAGCGGGCTGTCGCCCCGGGCGCCGGGAACGGCGGGCTCGGTGATGGCGCTGACCATCTACTACCTACTGTTGCAGGGGCTGTCACCGCTGGTCTATCTGTTGGTGGTGCTACTGGCGACAGTCGCCGGTATCTACCTGTGTGACGCCGCATCCCGTAAATTGGGTGTTCACGATCATGGCGGTATTGTCTGGGACGAATTCGCGGGCCTGTGGTTGGCGCTGTTTGCCTTGCCCGCCGGGGTGTGGTGGGCGCCGCTGCTGGGATTTGCGCTGTTCCGCCTGTTCGACATTGTGAAGCCCTTTCCTATCTCCTGGTTGGATAAGCAGGTCGATGGCGGCCTGGGTATTATGATCGA
>CBDUUA010000176.1:0-5090 GCA_965370135.1 uncultured Cellvibrionales bacterium | reverse complement strand
TTTTCAGGTGATCCAGTACGTAAAACGTTATGCCCAGGGTATAGGCAAGACCTCCGGCGGTAAGCCACATTAAACCCGGGGGGCTCAGCGCCGTCCGCAGGTTGTCATATTGCAGCGCCGCCACCCACCCCATGAGCAGATATATGGAGAGCTGTAAGGCTTCGATGCGGCGGCGGCTGAATAGGTCCAGTGCAATGCCCAGCGCGGCCAGGCCCCAGATCAGGGCCATCAGTACCGGTCCTGCGCCGTCGCGCAGTGATACCAGCATGAAGGGGGTATAACTCCCCGCAATCAGCAAGTAGATGGAGACGTGATCCATTTTTTGAAACACTCTCTTGAGCTTGGGAGGGTAGAAGCTATGGTAGAGGGTGGACATGGTGTAGAGCAGTACCAGGCTAAACCCGAATATTGAAAAGCTTGCGATCATCCAGGGGTCGCGATGCTGAATGCCGACGGCAACCAGGGCGCCGAATCCTATGAGCGACAGCGCTGAGCCGATGAGGTGGGTGATACTGTTGAATTTTTCACCGTGATACATGTCGCTTTCCGGGGCTGGATGACAGGCCCGCATTATCACCACGGAAGCGAGCCAAGTATAGGGCAATTAAGGCCTGCTTCACTTTATAAGCCAGCAACATATTCCCCGGCAACTGCCCGAACATACGATTTTTTATCAATTCCCGGCCACCCACACCAAACCAGATGCCGACGGCGATCAGAATAATAATCAGCAGAATTATTTTCATGACACGCCTATGTTTGTGCCTAACCGGTTGGCGTTTCCAATTGAAGAATGACACGAACGGTGATAGCTTGTCACCATCGATAAGCGCCGTTGTTATAGCTGTGTGACAGGACTGGGTGATGGGTCAGGGTGATGGGTCAGGGTGATGGGGCAGGGTGTACTGAGTCTATCTTTTTCCTGTTGTCATGGAAGGAGTTCACGCTGCCATCAGTGGCCGATGCTCTGCAGGGCGGTATCGGAAACATACAACCCAAATAACAAAATAAGTATGAGGAGATTACACCATGCGACGAATTGACCTGACCAGTGCCGCCTTTTTACTGACTGAGAAGCGCGAAACCCCCATGCACGTGGGGTCTGTCAACTTGTTTACGCTGCCGGACGGGGTGGACGAACAACAGTTCCTGGCGGGCCTGGTGGATGTGCTGCGCAATGTGGAGGAGTTCCGCAAGCCATTCGGCGAGATTGCCAAGGCGACTCCCATGGGGTTATTCTGGAAACAAGACGACAATATCGACATGGAATACCACGTGCGCCATTCGGCCCTGCCCGCACCCGGGCGCTACCGGGAGTTGTTCGCCCTGGCCTCACGGCTACATGGCACCCTGCTGGACCGCCACCGTCCATTGTGGGAAACCCACCTGATCGAAGGCCTGGCAAACCGCCAATTCGCCGTTTACAGCAAGATGCACCACGCTGCTATTGACGGGGTGGGCGCCATGCACCTCGTTCGCAGTGGTTTCTCTACCAGCAAGTCGGAGCACATTGATTACTCTCCCTACTCGCTGCAAGCCTTTGAGCGCTACAAGGCTGAAAACTATGGCGAGCAGCCGTCAACAGAGCGGGAGTTGCGCACGGTAGTGGAGGCGCTGAAGCAGAACTTCGATTCAGGTGTCAACGTGGTAGCCGCGATGCGGCGATTCGGCAGTGTCTTCGTCGGTCGTGGCGGCGACCTGACAGTACCCTGGCACAATATACCCAAAACTTCCCTCAACACCCAGGTGGCCAGCGCGCGGCGCTTCGTGGCTCAGTCCTGGGAAATGGAGCGAGTAAAGGCGGTCTGCAAGGCTATGGACGGTACCCTCAACGACATCGTTCTGGCCATGTGCTCCGGCGCCCTGCGTCGCTACCTGAAGTCGCGAAATGAGCTAATCGAGCACTCGCTAAAGGCTATGGTTCCCATTTCCCTGCGGCAGGAAGGTGACCTGGATTCCACCAATGCGGTAGGCTTTGTCACAGTCGACCTGGCCACTAATATCCGCGACCCGGAAAAACGCCTGCGACGCATCCAGGGCTCCATGCAGGCCAGCAAACGCCTTATGGGTGACCTCTCCCCGAGCGAGGCCAGCTTGTTCACGCAGATTACCCAAGTGCCCAGCATCGTCACCACAATGCTGGGTCTGGGGGCGAAATACCCCCCCTACAGCACCGTAATCTCCAACGTTCCTGGTCCACGGGAGCCGTTGTACTGGAACGGCGCCAGGCTGGATGGGATCTACCCCGCTTCCATCGTGTTCGACGGTTTCGCCATGAATATCACCCTGGTGAGCTACTACAAGAGCCTCGATTTCGGCATCGTCGCCGGCCGCCGCTCCCTCCCTTATGTGCAGCGCATGATTGACTACCTGGAGGAGTCCCTGCAGGAATTGGAAGAAGCTGCGGGGCTGCGCGCAGTCAAGGCGAGACGCAAATCAAAAGAAGAGTCGAAAGTGACGAAAATCGGGGTCAACAATTGGGGGCCGGCGCTTGGAGCCTGACAAGCTGGGATTTCCCGATAATTCCACGCCCAACTGCGGATTCCAGGTTAAACGGTACCCTTTGTAGGGCGGAATTTATTCCGCCAATGCTATGTTGCCATAGTCTTAATCGGCATTAACCTTGCCCATCCAAAGCCCCTGCCGGCCGTACTTTTCCCAGGCCCAGCGGGACCAGCGCATGATGGCAAAGGCCAGCCACAGGGACCAAATCAACATGGCGGCCCGGTAGACCCAAATGGGGAGACTTATAACCCAGCCGGTCGGTAAAACACCCTCCGTATGATCTTGATACCAGCGGTATAAATAGTTATGGCTGCCGTTGCCGCGCACTTGCATATCGGGATAGCTGAGTAAGGATTCCGGTATGGTTGTCAATAGGGCGGCCGCGCTTGCAATCGTTAACAGGATGATCGCGACTTGCATGAGATTGAACGCAAAGCGGGCAGTGGGTAATTGGCACCGACCCCTGGCCTCTAAAGCGAAGAACCATGCAAACACCCACACGCTTCCCACCATATTCACAGTGCTCATGCCGAGGATGAGCAGCGACCACTGCCAAAAGTTGAGTGGTATGGACAACTGATAACGCCTGATCACAATGCTCAATACGGCGGCGATGAACAGCATCACCAACAAAACACCCCAGAACAGCATGGCGGGCCCCATCATGGGGCCGCCGACAAAAATGGGCCAGCGATCCCGCGGCATGGTTATCTGCAGGTCAATATTGCTGGGTGGGGTTGCCAGTGTGATCTCAGGGGTGCTGGAAATGCTGCTTATTCCCTCATTGAGTCGCCACTTGAGCACCACGGTCTGCAAGCCCGGGCGCAGCGGTACCGACAGCTTTTTGTCGGGGTTGGGCAAAACGCGCTCTTGGCCGTCAATATGCAAATGCTCAAGAACCGCACCCGCGGGGGCTATTATTTCGTAGTCGTAGCCAATGCTACTGCGCAGGGTGAGGCTCAGGCTTGCCATTGAAGCGCGATCGCCGGGAGAAAACGCCCAGCGTGCTGCTTCAATAGTGGTGGTAGCGCCCTTTACGGGTGTTGGCTTTATCGCCTTGATAAGCACCTTTTCGCCGGGCCAGGGCCGCCAGCGCAAGCGGGAAAGCTGCTGGGGTGCTTTTACTCGTGTAATCCCTTCACTGACAATATGCCACCGGGGTGAGGCTTCTATAGACCAATGCTCAACAATATCGGGGCCACTGCGGTTTTCAATGGTGTAGCTGTCCTGGGCGTTAATGACCGACCGCCATTTTACCTGGCGCTGTTTTTCGCTCAGTGAAATGGCAACTTTGCCGTGTTTGACGTCAATACCATCAACCCTGATATTTTCCCCGGCAAGCAGCGGTATACCGACGTTGATGGAGCCGATATGTGGTGCAATTCTGGTCACGGTGGTGTTGACAACCCAGTCCTGGTCGAGCACGAAGTGTCGATATACGGCAACAAAGGGTGTGATGGGCTCGGGAAACAGCGTGTCCATTCGTCGAGTATCGAGTTTGCGGCTTAGGGTGACACTTTTACTCTGTGCGCGCTTACCCGCCAGCCCTGATACCTCCCAACCCGGAGCGTTGACCACGATATTATGGGCTTGAGAAAAATCCAGCGTAAACTCCTCGCCACGCAATTTCCCATGCAGGCGAATATCATGCACGCCCTTGTCTAGCAGCAAATACCACTGTCCCTGGTGTTGGGCTATTTTAGTCGCGGCCCGGTCGTCAACACTAACTTTGTCGGGGCGCCAGTTGCCGGGAAACCCTGGTAGCGGTACGCCGACGGTATCCAGTGTCGATACGCCAAGGCGAATATCGATGGCCTTGGCGCTAGCATGTATCTGTACGTTATTGATGGCGTAGCAGACATCACCGCAGTCGGGGTTCTCCAGCAAGCGGCGCTCATATTCCTCCAGGATTTCACTGGGAGGAAAGGCACTTTCAGCGTTTGCAGCGTTTGCAGCAGAGGCCGCATAGCTGTTATTGGCGGGAAAGGGCAGGGCGAGACCCAGTAAAAGAATAGCGGCAGCCGGTGCTACAGCGCCTGCTCCAGGGGAACCGCCAGGTTTAACGGCAGCGCGCAGTTGCCAAAGCATTGACAATAAGCGGGCGGCAAAGGCGCCAATCAGCAGCACATGAAGCAAACGTAAAAAACGTGTCAGTGTCGGCGGCGATAGATACAGCCGGACTCTTTCCTCTGCGGTAACAGGCCCGCTCCAGCTAAAATTGGCGTGGTGCCATTGCCAGGTGGGCACGCCAGGGCCGGTTTGAATATTTTCGGGTGTCGCTTGATACACCTTGTGTGCTATCGGCGCGCCAGTAGATCGTGCGCTTTTTGGCGCCTGTGCTTCATCCATGGTGGCAGTGGCCATTTTGTTCAATGACTCAGTGGCAAGGTCGGCGTAGCTACTCGGCCTGGCCTCAAAGGCATAGCCGCGATTGATCTCCTGCCTGTATTCCAGCTGTGGAAAGATGCTCTGGCGAACCGCCTCGACCGCAAAACCAATGCTAGAAACAATAACCAGCAGAGCCAGTCCATAGCAAAAGCCGAGGACGATTTTTCTAAATCTGTGTTGTGGCAATTGCTGCGGCA
>CBDUUA010000175.1:0-5095 GCA_965370135.1 uncultured Cellvibrionales bacterium | reverse complement strand
GTGCAGGAGAAAACAATGACGTTCAGGCCATTGCTTAACGCCATCCTTGCATTGCTTGTCGTCGGCGTCGGCTTGCAAGCCCAGGCCGGAGTTAAAGTAGATCCCGATCTTGCCAAATACCAGAAAGTTCGGGGTGTATCCGGTAATTTGTCCAGTGTCGGCTCCGACACGCTGGCCAACCTGATGACCCTCTGGGCAGAGGAGTTCAGGCGAAAATACCCCAATGTCAATATTCAGGTGCAGGCCTCTGGCTCTTCCACGGCGCCACCGGCGCTGGCCGAAGGCACCTCCAATATCGGCCCGATGAGTCGCAAGATGAAAGACAATGAAGCCGAGGCCTTTGAACAGCGCCATGGCTACCCGGCCACCGCCATCCCGGTGGCGATCGATGCCCTGGCAGTCTATGTCAACAAGGATAACCCGATTGCGGGATTATCGATGGAGCAGGTCGATGCCCTGTTTTCCAGCAACCGCAGCTGCGGCGGGGCGAGTGATATCCGCAACTGGGGGCAGCTGGGTTTGACCGGCAGCTGGCAGCGGCGAAATATCCAGTTGTTTGGCCGCAACTCAGTGTCGGGTACTTACGGCTATTTTAAGGAAAAAGCCCTGTGTAAGGGTGACTACAAAAACACGGTCAATGAGCAGCCGGGCTCGGCATCTGTGGTGCAATCGATTGCCTCGTCGATCCGCGCGATAGGCTACTCCGGCATTGGCTACAGAACGGCCAGTGTGCGCTCGGTGCCCCTGGGTGAAAATGGCGATTTTGTCGATGCCACGGCGCAAAACGCTGTGACCGGCGCCTATCCACTCTCGCGCTACCTGTACATCTATGTCAACAAAGCGCCCAATAAACCGCTACCACGCCTCGAGGGCGAATTCGTCAAACTGGTGCTGTCCCGCAACGGCCAGCAGGTTGTGGTCAAGGATGGCTATATCCCATTGCCGGCCGCAGTGGTTGAGCAACAACTGGAGGCATTGGGGTTGTAAGCCTGTCGGCAAGTTCGGGGCAGATGGGCCGCAGCTGAGGATGGTAATTGCGTGCATGGCATAAAGCCTGTTAATGTCGAGCCCATATCTCCATAGCGCCCTGGAATGCCTGTTAATAGCCATAATCGCCAAGTTCAAGATCGACAAACTGACCCGCCCTCGCTGTTTAACTCTCCCAGGGTATTGCGTGCCCGTGTCCGCAATAAATTTCTCGATCGCAGTGCACAATGGCTAGTCGCCATTGGCGGACTCGGTGTTATTGCTGCGGTGCTGTTGGTTGCATTTTACCTGGTCTATGAAGTCGTCCCGATGTTCAAGCGGGCTAGTATTAGCCCCCTGGCAGAGTACTCGCTGCCTCTTGCACAAGCCGGCAGCTCACTTTATCTCGCTACAGATCAACATGCGGAAATCGGTTTTCGGCTGACCGCCGCGGGTGAGGCGGTATTCTTCTCACTGGAGGATGGCTCTGTCATCCAGGTCGAGCCGCTGCCATTGCCCCAGGGTGTCAGTATTACCAGCCTCGCGTTGGACTCTGAGGCGAGCGGGATGCTGGCCCTGGGTTTGTCTGACGGCGCCGTATTACTACTGAAGCATGACTACCGCATAAGCTACCCCGAAGATCGACGGCTGATTACACCGGTTATCGAGTACCCCTACGGCCGTGAACCTATCCCCTTGCTAAATGATCGCCCCTTGTCCGCCGTGGCGGTTCGGGATGGTGAGAAGTCCCTGTTGCTGGTGGCGCAATCCGGCGCGGAAGTGAGCAGTGTGCTGATGCTCAAACAGCGGGATTTCCTGGGCGGGGAGTTTACCCTGAAAGCACCGGCGGTAGCGCTATCCGGGTTGCCGGTGGCGCAAAAAATACTGATCTCGCCGGATCAACACTGGCTGTATCTTTTGGATGACAGTGGACGAATTCACGTGCTGCAGTATGGAGCTGGCAGGCCAGGGGTGCATCAGGTGGTGCATCAGGTGGTGCAAGCCGAACGCGGCCAGTTCCGCGACATCGGCTGGTTACTCGGTGGCCAGTCGCTTATCAGTCTCAGTGATAGTGGTGTGGCGACCCAGTGGTTTATGGTTCGCGAGGGCGAAGCCGGGGAAGGCTTGCCCCGGTTGACATCCGTAAGACAGTTTCAAGCCGGCGAGTCGGCGTTGCTGTATCTGGCCACGGAACAGCGGCGCAAGGGCTTCCTGACCATGGATGCGACCGGAAGTGTGAGCATCTTCAATACCACTGCTGGTCGTCGATTGTTGCGCCAATCGATCACCGGGCAGCCGGTGACCGGCTTTAATCTGTCCCCCCGAGCTAACGCCATACTGGTGGAAACCGGGGATCAGCGCCTGGCCGTCTGGGCGGTAGACAATAAGCATCCCGGGGTGTCCTGGAGCGCGCTGTGGGGAAAGGTTTGGTACGAGAGCTATGCCGAGCCCGAGTATATCTGGCAGTCGTCAGCAGCGAACAACGATTTCGAGCCCAAGCTCAGCCTTATGCCGCTGGTTTTCGGCACCTTGAAAGCGGCCTTCTATGCGATGCTCATCGCCGCTCCACTGGCCCTCTGCGGGGCGATTTTTACTGCCTATTTTATGGCGCCGGCCATGCGCGCGCAGGTCAAGCCGTTGATAGAACTGATGGAAGCCCTGCCCACCGTTATTCTCGGTTTTCTCGCTGGACTGTGGCTGGCGCCGTTTATGGAAGACCATATGCTCAGCGTGTTATTACTGCTGCTGGCCCTGCCTGTGGTGACGGTGGTCGCTGCATTCCTCTGGTATAAGGTGCCGCTGGCTATCACCTCCCTGGTTCCCCAGGGTTGGCAGGCGGCGATGTTGATTCCGGTCGTGGTGCTGGGGGGCTACCTGTGTTTCGCACTGGCGCCCATTGTTGAGCGAGGGGTATTTAACGGCGATTTCATGGGCTGGCTAACCCAGGATCTGGGTGTCGGTTTCGATCAGCGCAATGCCCTGGTGGTTGGTGTGGCTATGGGTTTTGCCGTTATTCCCACCATATTTTCCATCGCGGAGGATGCGATTTTTTCGGTGCCGAGGCATTTGACCATGGGCTCGCTGGCGCTGGGAGCGAGGCCCTGGCAAACCCTGGTCGGGGTAGTGTTACCCACAGCCAGTCCGGGTATTTTCTCCGCACTGATGATCGGCTTTGGTCGCGCCGTGGGTGAAACCATGATTGTGCTGATGGCCACGGGAAACACACCGATCATGGACGTCAATATTTTTGAGGGGATGAGAACCCTGGCCGCCAACCTCTCGGTAGAAGTACCCGAGGCAGAAGTCGACAGTACCCATTACCGCGTATTATTCCTGGCGGCCTTTGTGCTGTTCGCATTTACCTTTGTATTCAATACCATTGCCGAGGTCATTCGGCATAGCCTTCGCGATAAGTACGAAAACCTCTGATGGACAGGCCTCACACCCTGAAAGAGTGGTGGCAGAGCGGTGAGCCATTCATCTGGCTCAATGCTGTCGCGGTATCGATCAGTCTCATTGCGGTTGTCGGGCTGCTGCTGTTGCTGCTGGTCAAAGGTTTTACCCATTTTTGGCCGGCCGCCATTATGGAGGCGCAGTATGCCCCGCCACACGGCGCCCCGGTAACGGTTATTGGCCAGGTTCGTCGGCGGGAGAGTGTGGCGCGGGAGCAAATTTTTGATTCGGGGGTGGTTCTGGATACGGCTGACGAGTGGTTGGATCGGGTGCTGGTGCAAACGGGCAATCGTGAAATAAGCGGTGTCGATTTTCGCTGGTTGCTAATGCCGCTGGTTTCCGGACAACACTACCCGGAACACCTGGTGGTGGTAGAGCGGCGGCAGTGGGGCAAGCTGTACGGCTATTTCAAAGAGGTACGGCAGCGGCAAGTAGCGCAAACCCAGGGCGAGGTTGACCCCCTTGTTTCCGGGGGCAGCTGGCGCGATTTCCAGCTGCGAATCGAACGAGTCAACCGTCTCCAAAAGCGTATACGCAAGCTTGAAAAAGTGGAATTTGCGTCGGTGAACTACCGGCTGGAGAAGCTGCGTTTGCAACAGCGGGGCATAGCGCAAGGCAACTACGATGCGGCACAGGTGCCGGAGCTGCGCCGGCAGATTGCGCAGGAGTACCGGCGTCTGGATGCAATCTACGATGGCTTGCTCGTTGAGCTCGAAGAGTTGCGCCGGCATGCCGGGCGCGATGTAGTCAGCATCGTGTTGGGCAATGGGGATGAAGTTGTGCTGGCGTTGGAACAGGTGGTGAGGGCCTACCGTCCCAACCAGCTATCACTGGTGGGAAAAATACGGGTCTTCGGCGAACGTATGTGGGAGTTTGTCTCCAGTGAGCCCCGTGAGGCGAACACGGAAGGGGGTATTTTCCCCGCTATCTTCGGCACTGTACTGATGGTGTTGGTGATGTCCGTGCTGGTCACACCCTTCGGCATACTGGCCGCGGTCTATTTGCGAGAGTATGCTCGCCAGGGCCTGGTAACTCGCGCGATACGCATCGCCGTGAATAATCTTGCGGGGGTGCCATCGATCGTTTACGGTGTATTTGGCCTTGGCTTCTTTGTCTATACCCTGGGTGGCAATATTGATGCGTTATTTTATCGGGAGGGATTGCCGGCGCCGACATTTGGCACGCCCGGCTTATTCTGGGCTGCCCTGACACTGGCCTTGCTGACGCTGCCGGTGGTGATTGTCGCTACCGAGGAAGGACTTGCGCGTATACCCCGCTCCCTGCGGGAAGGCAGTATGGCGTTGGGGGCAACCAAACTCCAGACCATTACCCGACTGGTATTGCCGGCCGCCAGCCCGGCATTGATGACGGGATTGATTCTGGCGGTGGCTCGGGCTGCGGGAGAGGTGGCGCCGTTGATGCTGGTGGGTGTGGTGAAATTGGCGCCGACATTGCCGGTTGACGGCAATTTTCCATTCCTGCATTTGGAGAGAAAATTTATGCATCTGGGGTTTCATATCTACGATTTGGGTTTTCAGAGTCCCAATGTAGAAGCGACGCGGCCGCTGGTATTCGCTACCGCACTACTGCTGGTTGGCATTATTATCGTTTTGAATCTTAGCGCTATCCGTATCCGCAACCGGCTGCGAGAGAAATACAAGACACTTGAGTTATA
>CBDUUA010000174.1:0-5100 GCA_965370135.1 uncultured Cellvibrionales bacterium | reverse complement strand
GGCGGCACCATCGATAAGTCCGCCAATGAGGATGTCACCGCCATGATGGGGCGCTACCGGGAGCAGATTCAAAAGAATCCCGGCAGTATCAACAAACTGATCAAGTTCAGCGTGCACACGGAGGACGGGAAAGTGGCGGGGTTTACAGTTGCTGCGACCAATAATCAACATGACTTCGAGCAATTGGGTTTACAAGATGGCGATATTGTGACCCATGTCAACGGTGTGGAATTGAGTGACTATCGCAAGGCTCTCGATCTGTACATGGAGATGGGCGACATGTCCGAAGTCAGGTTACAGCTTACCCGGCAAGGACAGTCCCAGGAATTGATATTCAGCCTGCCGGGTAAAAGGTAATCATGAAAACTATGGCATTGATGAAAACGCTAAAAACACTGTTGCTGATGATATTTTTTGTTGCGGTTGGTATGGCATCCAGTAATTCGCTTTTGGCTGCAGACAAAGAGCGCTGGACGGTCAATTTTAATAACACGGATATTCGCGAGTTGATCAAGTTTGTGGCCGACGCTACCGGCAAAACGATCATTGTGGATCCGAAGGTCAAGGGTAAGGTCGAAGTCGTGTCCCAGCGTTCGCTGAGCACCGCAGAGTTATACAATCTGTTTTTATCGATTCTTAAAGTTCATGGCTATGCCGCCGTGGATGCCAACGGCGTATTGAAAATCATTGATGCAAAAGGCGCTCGCACCCAGGCTTCCGAAGTCACCAAGGAAGGGCGATCGGCAGCCTATATCACCCATGTCATTCAACTGGAAAACGTCGCTGCGGCAAAACTGATTCCGGTGTTGCGGCCCCTGGTGCCGCAGCAGGCGCATCTGGCGGCCTACGCGCCGAGCAATGCCATTATTATTACCGACAGCGGCGATAATATAATGCGCATTCGGCAAATTATTGAGCAAATCGACACGGCGGCAGTCGAGCAAACCAACCTTATACGCCTCAGGCATGCCTCTGCGGAGGAAGTGGTCAACTTGATCAACCGTCTCGAGCAGCAGAAAAAAGGTAAGGCCGCGCAAGCCGGGGGCAGCGATTTCAGCATTGTGGCGGACAAGCGCACCAATAGTGTACTGATTACCGGGGATGAAGTGCAGCGCGCGCGTATCAGAACCATGGTGCGCTACCTCGATGTGCCGCTGGAAAACTTAGGCAACGCCAATGTCATCTATCTTGAGTATGCCGACGCGGTAGCTGTAGCCGAAGTGTTAGGGCGGGTAACCGCCAACCTCGCCAAGCTCGAGGCGGACAAGACCAAGGAGTCCGCAGGCAGGACGACCGCCATTATCGAGGCGGATGAAGCGACTAACGCGCTGATCGTAACTGCAGATCCCGATGTCATGCAGACCATCGCGGCGGTTATTAGCAAGCTTGATATCCGCCGCGCGCAGGTGCTGGTAGAGGCCATTTTGGTGGAAGTCACCGCTATCAATGACAAAGAATTCGGTATCGAGTGGCTGTTTGGTGACAAGAGCGGTGTCTATGGCGCCAACGCCAGCCCGCCCTCGTCGGGGATCGGTCTGTTGGGGGCTACCACCGCCGGCATTCTCAATGAGGATACCGGGCTGTTGGGAACCGCCCTTGCCGCTAATCCCGGCCTGTCACTGGGAGTGGGCCGCATCGACAGCAACGGCCTGAATTTCAATTTTTTGATCAAAGCGCTGGAGGAACAGAGCGATACCAATATCCTGTCCACTCCCAGCCTGTTGACCCTCGACAATAGCGAGGCCAGCATCGTCGTCGGCCAGGAAGTGCCTTTTGTCACCGGAAGTTTTACCTCTACTGGTGACGGTAGCAATCCGAACAACCCGTTCCAGACCATAGAGCGCAAAGATGTGGGTATTACCCTGAAGGTGACGCCCCACATCAACGAGGGTGATTCCATTATTATGGAGATTGTTCAGGAGATATCACAGCTCACCGAGTTGGTGGCCTCCGATGTGATTACCAACAAGCGCGAGATTACTACCACGGTATTGGCGGATGACGGTGAGACCATAGTACTGGGTGGTTTGATCCAGGATGACCTGACCCAGGTGGAGCGCAAGGTGCCGGTGTTGGGAGATATTCCCTGGTTGGGGCGCTTGTTCAAAACTAACGGCACCAAGATCCAGAAGACCAACCTGATGGTGTTTCTGCGCAGTACCATTGTGCGCGACTCCAGGGTGCTGGAGGGAGCCAGTGCGCAAAAATACCAATACATGCGCAAGCAGCAGCTACGCACACAAGAACAGGGCGTAAATTTAATGTCGGATGATGTAGTGCCGATCCTGCCCGAGTGGCAGCAGCAGCTGGATGATCTCGATCGCTTCAAAACAGGAACAGCCAGTGGCGGATGATGTCCACGATGTCAGTGTGCTCGATGCCAGTGACCTTGCCGCCATCGAGTCGCTGCCTGAACACAGCAGCGCGATCCCCTATGCCTTTGCTGCGCAACAAGGCGCCTATCTGCAGCGAGATGACGAGGTCGGTACGGTTCATGCCCGCTACGGATTGACCCTGAACACCTATAATGAGCTGCGTCGTTTCAACGGCCGCGACTTCACCCTGATTTTTCACGATGATACCGAATTCCAGGTTGGGCTGGCCGCCCACTATCAACGGGGTGACAACCAGGCGCGACAAGCGGCGGACGACCTGGGTTCCGACATCGATTTTGCCGGCTTGCTGGATGATTTGCCGGCGGATGTTGACTTGATGGAGTCGGAGGACGATGCCCCGGTTATCAAGCTTATCAATGCCGTTTTGTCCCAGGCGATCAATGAGCGCGCATCGGATATTCATATCGAATCATTCGAAGACGTGCTCTCTGTCCGACTCCGTGTCGATGGTGTATTGCGCGAATTGATAACACCCGAGCGCGCCCTGGGGCCGCTACTGGTGTCGCGGCTAAAAGTTATGGCGCGGCTCGATATTGCCGAGAAGCGCATCCCCCAGGACGGGCGCATTTCGATCAAGTTGGCGGGCCGGGCGATTGATATCCGCGTCTCCACCATTCCCGCTGCCCATGGAGAAAGAGTCGTGCTGCGTCTGCTGGATAAGGAAAGCGGTCAGCTGCACCTGCAGGAATTGCACATGAGTGAGCAGGTGCTGGGCGACTTCAAGCGCAGCCTGCACACCCCCCACGGCATTGTCCTGGTTACCGGGCCGACGGGCTCGGGTAAGACCACGACCTTGTATGCAGGTTTGAACCAAATCAACCAGCCCGGCCGCAATATCCTTACCATCGAGGATCCGATCGAGTATCTGTTAAAAGGCATTGGCCAAACCCAGGTGAATGCCAAGGTGGGCATGACCTTTGCCGCCGGCTTGCGCGCCATTTTACGGCAGGATCCCGATGTGGTGATGGTCGGTGAAATTCGTGACCTGGAGACCGCCGAGATTGCGGTGCAGGCGAGTTTGACCGGGCACCTGGTGTTGTCGACCCTGCATACCAATACCGCCCTGGGGGCGATCGTGCGCATGCAGGATATGGGGATTGAGACCTTTTTGCTGTCCTCCAGTTTGCTGGCGGTTATGGCCCAGCGGCTGGTGCGCACGCTGTGCCGGAATTGCCGGGAAGTGCACTCATTGAGCCCTTCGGAGCGAGACCTACTGCAATTATCGGAGCATCAGCAAGTGACCGTATACAAGGCCAGGGCTTGCCACCAGTGCAAGGGTACCGGTTATCTGGGCCGCACCGGAATCTACGAGCTGATTGTCGTGGATGATGCCCTGCGCACGATGATCCATGATGGTGTCAACGAGCAGCTGATGGAAGCCCACTGTCGCCAGGCGATCCCCGGTCTGTTCGCAGATGGCATCAACCGGATTTTGGCGGGGGACACCTCCCTGGCCGAGGTTCTTCGAGTCACCCGGGCCGCTTAGCCGTGGCAGCGTATAGCTATGTTGCCCTTGATGCCGAGGGCAGAAAGGTCAAGGGACTGTTGGAGGCCGATTCCGAGCGCCACGTGCGGGCCCTGTTGCGGCTCAAGGAACTCAAACCTGTCGATGTGCAGGGCACTAACCGCAAGACTGAATCGAAGGCCCGGTGGCTGACGTTCTCTCGCCACTGGTCGGTATCTGAACTGGCCCTGGTGACGCGACAACTGGCGACCCTGGTGCAGTCCAACCTGCCGCTGGCGGAGGCACTGCAAGCGGTTGCCGAGCAATCCAGCCGACCGGCGATCAAGAGCGTACTGATGAGCATACGCTCGAGGGTCAATGAGGGTCACAGTCTCGCCCAGGCCATGAGCGAGCATCCGGCGGTATTCAACGATCTCTATCTGGGTATGGTTCGGGCGGGAGAGCACGCAGGTTTTCTGGGTGTGGTGCTGGATCGGCTGGCTGATTACACCGAGAAAACACAGCACTCGAGCCAGCAGGTAAAAACCGCGCTTATCTACCCGGCGGTGTTGCTGTGCGTGAGTATGGCGGTGATTATCGCACTGATGATTTTTGTGGTGCCGGAGTTGATCCGCATCTTCGAGAATACCGACTCCGAGTTGCCCATGCTTACCGTGCTGCTGATTGGCAGTAGCCATTTTATTTCCAATTACGGTCTGTTGTTGTTGGTGGCGGTGGTTGCGGGGGTGTTCATGTTCCGCTTTTGGCTGCGCAAACCGGCAAACCGTTTGTTGTGGCATCGCCTGTTATTGCGAGTGCCTTTTTTTTCGGGTTTCATCAACAAGCTCAATACCACCCGCTTTAGCAGCACCCTGGGTACCTTGCTGCAGAGCGGAGTGCCGCTGTTGGAAGCGCTCACGATTGCCCGCTCGGTGTTGACCAACCTGGCCTACAAGGAGCGAGCGCAATCCATCGTCGATGCCGTCAGGGAGGGCAAGAGCTTGCGCTACGCTCTGGAGTCCTGTGGCTTTTTTCCTCCGATGCTGGTGCATATGGTCGGCAGTGGAGAGCGTTCCGGAGAGCTGGAAAATATGCTACAGCGCGGCGCCGAAAGTCAGGAGCGCGAGCTCGATACCGCTATCGCCGGCATGATGAGTATTATGGAACCCATCATGGTGCTGTTTTTGGGGGGCTTTGTGATGGCGATAGTGATGGCCATCCTGCTGCCCATCTTCGGTATGAACAAAATGTTTAGCTGAG
>CBDUUA010000173.1:0-5135 GCA_965370135.1 uncultured Cellvibrionales bacterium | reverse complement strand
GCAAGTTCCCGTTCGTTTCGCAAAATCCATTTTGCGTGCGGCCGAGTCCCAGGGCTATGCAGCAGAGGATATTCTTGCCTCTGCCGAGCTCGATTTCAATCCGACAGAATGTGACGAAAATGCGACTATCGAGGCCGCAAGCTACAATCGCCTGTACCGCAGCATTATGGATTTACTACAAGATGAATGCTTCGGCCTGCATTTAAACCAGAAGGTGCCGGCCGGCAGCTTTCGAATGACGTGCCTGTGTATTATTCATTGCACCAGTCTGCGCCATGCGATCGAGCGGGCCGGTGAATTCAACGAGTTTTGCCGTGCGTTGATAGGACTGCGCCGCTCGAGAAGCCAGCCGCTGGCGGTCACTGATGATGTCGCAACCATGATGTTTGAACAGAACGCCTTGTTGTTTGGCCGCCCGGGAGAGGAAAACATCCTCGCTCTGATCTATTCGATGTCGAGCTGGCGACGACTGTGCAGCTGGCTTATCGGGCGCAATATTGAGCCTATCGAGGTGTTGCTAAGCACAGATGAACCCCGCAAAGCGGAAACCCTGTACGAGGTATTCCAGTGCCCAATATCCTACAACCAACCCGTCAGTGGTTTTCGTTTTGCCGCCTACCATCTCGATTCACCGATCATCCAGACAGAGGATTCTCTCAAGGAGTTTTTACGCAGTGCGCCGTTCCAACTGATTGCCAGGTCGGATGAAGATGACGACAACATCATTGCACAGATGAGACGCATTGTCGGCAACGACTTCTCCAAGGCTTTCCCCCCTGTCACCGTCATGGCGGAGGCCCTCGGCATGTCGGTACGCACGCTGCGGCGACGTTTGAAAAAAGAGGGAATTACCTTTCAGCAATTCAAGGACAATACTCGGATGCAAGTCGCCGAACAGTATTTAAGCCGGCCCGAGCTTAAAATTAATACCGTTTCAGCATTAATGGGTTTTGATGAGCCAAGTGCATTCCATCGTTCTTTTAAAAAATGGACGAGCATGACACCCGGCGACTTCCGTTCCAGGCGCGATCTTGGTTAGGAGCCTGTCGGATTTAGGCGATCGTAGCGAGGGGCTTTTCCGCAGTAGATCAGCCCTAAGTCCGACAGACTCTAGGAGTCCATATTTTCGAAATCCGGGGGTAACAAACTAAGCTGCGCTTCCGAGTCCCGGCGGCGCCAAATGCTATGGCGAGGCTGTAACGCTAAACTTCCTGACATAACATCCAACTCTGAGGGAAAGTCTAGAAAGAGTTCTTCGATCTTGTCCACTGGAATCGGCCTGCTCAGGTAGTAACCCTGGGCGATGTCGCAGTTCTGCTTCTTGAGAAAAGCTCTTTGTAACTCTGTTTCTACACCTTCCGCAACGACGCTAACATCGAGCACATGCGCGAGGTCAATAATGGTTTTAACAATATCCGCATCGACCTGGTTGGTGACAATATCGCAGACAAAGGAGCGATCGATTTTAATCACATCAATGGGGAATCGTTTGAGATAATTCAGCGACGAATAGCCAGTACCAAAATCGTCGATCGCCAGGCTGAGGCCCATTTCCCTGAGTTCACCCAGGGTAGTGATCACCTGCTCAGGATCTTCCATAATGGCGCTTTCAGTAATTTCCAACTCCAGGTACTGCGCCGGCAAGCCGGTTTCCTTGAGTATGCCAGACACTGCCTCGACGAGACCGGGATTAGTAATTTGCTTGCCCGAGAGATTGACCGATACACAGATTATTTTGAAGCCACGCTTGCGCCAATCCTGAAGCTGCCGGCACACCTGCCGTAACACCCAGTCACCAATATTGAGTATTTGGCCGGTTTCCTCCGCCAGATAAATAAATTCATCGGGGCCAACCAAGCCTCGCTCGGGATGTTCCCAGCGTATAAGCGCCTCCATCGCCGTCACTTTACCGGACTTGAGATCTTCCTGCGGCTGGTAAAAAATGACAAACTCACCCCGATCCAGCGCTCCGCGCAAGTCATTCTCCAGTTGCAGGCGACGGCTGACATCGGCTTCCATCTGGCTCTCGTAAAACTGGAACCTGTCTCCCAGCTTTTTCGCGCGATACATCGCCATATCAGCACCCTTCAAGAGGGTGCCAATATCTTTGCCATGCTCAGGATACATGGCAATTCCGATACTGGTACTGACATACATTTCCTTGCCCATATACACGAAGGGCCGCGACAATTGCTCGTGTATCTTCTCTGCTACGCTGCAAACGGCTTCGGGAGATTTGACCCGGTCCAGTAAAATGGTAAATTCATCGCCACCGAAGCGCGCCACCATGTCATCCTTGCGCAAACAACCTTGTACTCTTTCAGCGAAGTATTTGAGCAACAGATCACCCGTTTCATGGCCCAGCGTATCATTCACCAGTTTGAACCTGTCCAGGTCGAGAAACATCAACGCCATGTTGTGGTTTTCATTGATGGGTCGGGCGAGGGCTTCACCAAAATATTCGTTGAACATAACCCGGTTGGGCAAGCCGGTAAGGGTGTCCCTGTAGGCCAGTTGATGTACATGTCGCTCCGCATGATGGGCTTGTACCAAATGGGTAATACGCTTACTCAATACCCAAAAATTGACCGGCTTGGCAATATAGTCGGTGGCACCGGATGAGAACGCTTTGTTAATTGAAGCCTCATCGTTCAGGGCCGTGATAATCAGTACCGGAACTGAGCGAGTCTGCGACAGTTTCTGCATCAAGGCACATGCGGTGAAACCATCCATATTGGGCATCACTGCATCCATCAGCACTAAATCTGGCGCTTGCGCTTCGCAGTGGATCAAAGCCTGCTCGCCATCGTTGGCTTCGTCCACCCAATAGCCGTCATTGCGCAGCACTTCAGCCATGGCCAGCCGCGAGCCGCGGTCATCATCAACGATCAAAATACGTGGTTGGCCGGCATAAGTTTGATTTTCCTCAGACTTAACAATATCCCGCTGGTGATAGGCCGCAGACAACACCCGTGCCTCTTCCGAAAAATCACCTTGCTGCAACCACGCAACGACTGCCTGGCTAGCCTCGCAAATTTCACCGACTTTTTGCTCCACCAAACGCATATCACCCTTTCGCGCCTGGGCCTCCAGCTGCTGACTCATATCAACCAGGCGAATCGCGCCGATATTGCCGGCGCTTCCTTTAATGGTATGGGCAACATCCGCCAGCGCACTGGCATCCGCTTGTCTCAATGCTGCCTCCAGGGATTCCAGGTAGAGAGGCAGGTCTTCGATCAGGGCTTTAATGATTTTATCGACTGCCGGGCCAAGCTGAGCCTCCAGATTGCGCAGCACCTGAATATCGATAATCTCATTGTCCCGGTCACTATCCAGACTATCCAGGCTATCCAGACTATCGACGACAGTTTTGTCCGGCGACCGGGCTTCATCGTGCGTCCATTCGTCATCCCCTGGAATACCCGTCACATCCAACCACTGCAGGAGCTTATCTTTTAACGCATCGCTACTAAGCGGTTTGGCAAGGTAGTCATCCATGCCCACGGCCAGGCAACGCTCTCTTTCACCTTCGGTGACATTGGCAGTCATGGCAATAATGGGTACGTGGCTGCCTTCAGCTTCATGTTCGCGAATGATTGCGGTGGCCTTGTAACCATCCAGTTCCGGCATATGGCAGTCCATCAACACTAGCTCGTAACTCGCGCGTGCGATCTGGGCGAGACATTTCTTACCGTTGTTAACCACATCCACCTGACAACCCATTCTCTCGAGCATTGCCAGCACCACCTGCTGATTGGCACGATCGTCCTCCACTACCAAAAGGTGGCTACCCCTGAACATAATACCGGCTGGTTCGATGGCATGGTCTTGCTTGCTGTCGGCCAAAGCGGTTTCTTGCAGTTCATTGATGCAATTGACAAGGTGATTATGCAAGACCGGTTTGGACAGCATCGCGCCGGCGTATTTTTCGCAGGCGGCGTCAGTACCTGCCCCTTGCTGTCGCACCACTATCACATTGATTGCCCGCAATGCGGGTACACTATGCATAAAACGAAGCAACTCGGAACCTCGATCACCATCCAGCCCCTGATCGAGTATAAGCAATGTAAAAGGCTGTTCGGCGGACGATGCCAACAACTTGGCCCTGGCGGTATCATAGGAGGAAGCCGCTTCCCAGGTGAGTCCATGCCGGTCAAGTACGCAACCCAGGCTGCGTTGCACCAGGGTATTATTGTCGATGACCAGTACCCGAGCATCAACCGACTTGATGCTCGGCATTTTCGATGGCCGTGACTCACCACCTGGTCGCAGTAAGGGCAGGGTAAACCAGAAGCGGCTACCACGCCCGGTTTCACTATCGACACCCAGATCGCCGCCCATCAACTGTACCAGTTGCCGGGAGATTGAAAGCCCCAATCCAGTGCCGCCAAATTTTCGCGTAGTTGACTCATCAGCCTGTGAAAACACATCGAAAATCCTGCCCTGCTGCTCGGCCGTAATACCCACCCCGGTATCCCAAACTTCGAAGCACAGATTGACCTTGTCCCGGGTCATCTCAATCAATGAGACTTCTATCCCCACCGATCCTCGCGCGGTAAACTTAATGGCGTTTCCCGCCAGATTAACCAGAACCTGGCGTATCCTATCGCCATCGCCAATGAGGTATTCCGGTATCTCGGGGGAAGACACATAGGCAAAGTCGATTTTTTTCTTTTGCGCCTGGGAGCCCAGCAACACAACTATTTGCTCCAGGCATTCCCCCAGATCAAATTCACGCAGTGAGAGTTCGGTTTTACCGGCATCATTCTTGGAGAAATTCAGCAAGTCGTCGATCAGGGTCAACAGGGATTCCGCCGAACTGCGAGCGACATCGACAAACTCCCGTTGCTTATCACCCAAGTGCATATCGCCGAGTAAATCGAGCATCCCAAGGACACCGTTCATTGGCGTTCTCAGCTCGTGACTGACATTGGCGGCAAATTCACCTTTGGCTCTGGCAGACTCAAGGGCTTGATCACGGGCCGCTTTCAGGGCCTCTTCCCGGCCATCCAGCACATTCATCATGGTATTGAACGCGCTTTCCATATCCCTGATATCGCTGGTTCCCTGTAGCTCTGCCCGGATTGCACTCTCTCCCTCCTCGGCCTTGCGCATGGTCTTTGCCAGATTCCGCA
>CBDUUA010000172.1:0-5139 GCA_965370135.1 uncultured Cellvibrionales bacterium | reverse complement strand
TAGCGAATCCTACGACAAACTCATTTTGTCCCCAGGTGGTCGACCCATAGTTCCGTCGATCCCCGGCATTGAGAAAGCCAATATATTTACCATACGCAATGTCGAGGATATCGATAAATTGCAACGGGAGATCGAAAAAATCGATCCATCACGGATCACGATTGTGGGTGGTGGGTTTATCGGCATCGAAGTCGCCGAGAATCTTGTTGATGCAGGACGCACGGTTTCACTGGTTGAAGCGATGCCGCAAGTGCTCACTCAATTCGATATTGATATGGTGCAGATTCTGCACAAGGAGCTCATTGATCACGGTGTCGATCTCACGGTTGGCGACAAAGTTGCCGCCTTCGATACTAACCAGGTGATCCTTGAATCCGGTGAGACCTTCACCTCGGAAATCATTGTATTGAGCATCGGCATTTCTCCGGAGAGCGACCTGGCTGCGAGAGCCGACTTGAAAGTTTGCAGTACCGGGGCGATATGGGTAGATCACAATTACAAGACCAGTGATCCCGATATCTATGGGATTGGCGATGCGATCCAGGTCTATAACCCGATAATGCACGACTATATGTCTCTGGCGCTCGCCGGCCCGGCACAGAGACAGGCGCGTGCGGTTGCGGGACATATCAACAATATGCCGGTTCACTACCATGGCTATATTGGCTCGTCGGTGGTGAAAGTTTTCAATTACAACGCGGCGGCCACCGGGCTTAATGAACATGTCCTGGCCGATATGAGTATTCAGTATCAATCCGTGAAGATTGTTCCCAAGGATAAGGTTGGCTTGATGCCGGACTCCGAGGAACTGCACTTCAAGCTGATTTTCGAGGTGCCGACCGGAAGAATTCTTGGCGCCCAGGCAGTCGGCCGGGGGAATGTGGACAAGCGTGTGGATGTAATAGCCACGGCCATCACCGCCAAAGCCACCGTGGATAGTTTGCAAGACCTCGAGCTCTGCTATGCGCCGCCATTTGGAACGGCAAAGGATGTGGTCAATATGGCCGGCTATGTGGCCTCCAATGTCCTGCTCGGCGCCTTCAAACAGGTTTCAATCACCCAGGTTCGAGACCTGGTTGCAAAGAATGCCTTTATTCTTGATGTTCGGGAACAAGGAGAGTGGAACGCCGGGCATATTATTAACGCCAGGCATATCCCGCTTTCTGAATTGAGGCAGCGCTACCAGGAAATCCCCGGGGATGAGCCGATATACATCCACTGCCGCTCAGGGCAGCGCTCCTACAATGCGGTCATTGCGCTGCAACACCTTGGCTACGATAAGGTCTACAATATTTCTGGCGGTTACATCGGCCTGTGTTTCGAAGAGTACTTTGCCGATAAAAAGACTGGCAGAGATCCAATAGTAACAGAGTATGATTTTGAGTGATGATTGGTGGCACCGAAGCCTGTAGATTCCAGGGGCAGTATACTTATTGCCCGTTTTTTCTGATCCCATTTTTCTTGAGGTGCGCTGCCCCTTGAAGCGAAAAACACGGTGAATGAAATGATCTTCTCCTATATAAACGATAGTTAGTTATTTCCGAGTTGAAATAAAATTTTATAAGCTATAAAAACAGGTGAACTTATGAAAACTGAGGTTATACATACTTACGCTGGAAACACGGATAAAACTTTTAAAATGCTGGCTGATCCCGAGGGTCACGTAAAAAAACACGAGGCAGCCGGTTGCAAAAATATCGTGGTTGATAGTTGTGAGGTGGTGGACGGAGGCGTTGTCATTAAACTAACCCGAGATGCACCCTCTACCGCGCCCGCTTTTGCCAGGAAATTTGTGGGTGAATACAACACCATGATGTCAGAGGATATTTGGTATATGTCAGACACCCCGACTAAAAAAGGCACGTTTCATGTGGACACCAAAGGGGCGCCCGTCGTTATCAGTGGAATCATGGACCTCAGGCCCACCAAAGGGGGTGGCAGTGAAGTGGTTATAAACCTGGACCTGAAAGTAAAGGTGCCGTTGATTGGCGGGAAAATCGAGAAAGTCTTGATGAAAGATATCATTGCGGCGCTCGACTCGGATGAGGCTTTTTTCCAGGAGTATGAAAAAACCTACGTGTAACGACCTCTCTTGAATTCGATCCTATCGGGTATAAGAAGCATAAGGAGACAAAAGGGGATCAAGTCATTGATTTATGATGCTCGATGTCTTCAATCGCGGTCGAACGATGTAACCCTCGTTACCGTGGATGCCGTCGCGTCCACCGCTAACGAGGCAAGGCCTGTCAATGCATAGCATAAGGTATTGTCCTGCCTTGGCGCGCGCCTATATCCCGTAACGATATGCCCAGCAACGATGTCCGTTAACGTCATTGTAAGCCGCTTGCAGTCATGGTCTTATAGCGCACTTTTAATATCTCCGGCGCAGGGGTTCCCATGGGCGAAGACATACTGCTTGACGTGCAGGACGGCATAGGCCTGATTACCTTTAATCGTGCCGATGCACTCAATACCTTTAGCCCGGGCATGATGGAGGGCTTGGGGGAGGCTTACCGACGCTGTGATGCCGATGACACCGTGCGAGTCGTGGTGGTCACCGGCGCCGGCAAGGCATTTTGTGCCGGCGCCGATATGAGTGGTGGCGGTGACACCTTCGATGCGCAACAGGAGATGGACTTCAGTTCCTGCCCCCTCAGTTTCCAAGCTTGGGATGTGCGCAAGCCGGTGATCGCCGCCTGCAATGGCCATGCGGTCGGCGTGGGCCTGGGGATTGCCACCCAGTGCGATATGCGTGTCCTCGCCGAGGAGGGCAAGTACGGTTTCCTGCAGAACCGGCGCGGCGTGGTGGCCGATTTCGCGGTCGAGCATGTCGTGCCACGATTGATCGGATTTGAACGCGCTTTCGAGATGATCGTTGGCGCGGTGCGCCTCAGCGGCACCGAGGCTTGCGAGTGGGGACTGGCCAGTCGGGCGGTGCCGGCCGACCAGGTGCTGGCGACGGCGATGGCAATTGCGAAGGATATGGCGGTCAATTGCTCGCCTCTGGTGATGGGCTTGCACAAGAAGCTGCTCTGGCGTGGCCAGGATGTCAGCCGCGAGCAACTGATCGAGTTGGAAACCAAAGCTCTGCATCACAGCATGGGCCGGCCCGATGCGGTTGAAGGTGGCATGGCCTATTTCGAGCGCCGGGCGCCGAAGTGGAGCTCCAGCGTAGCGGAGGAATGGCCGGATTGGCTCTAGGCCCCGCCCATGCCCAGACTGCCGTATTTGTCAAAAGGTTGCCAACAGTTTTTCAATTAAGGAACAAAGAGAAAAATCTATGAAGATTGATACTTCATTGATGTTTGATCCAGCCCGGATCGCGTCGATGGCTGCCGCCCTGGAGCAAGCCGGCTTCGATGGCGCCTATACCTTCGAGGGTCAGAGCGACCCCTTTATTGGTCTCACTGCGGCGGCCATGACCACGCAGCGGATGGAGTTGTTTACGTCTATTGCCGTGGCCTTTGCTCGCAACCCGATGAGCCTGGCCTATCTCGGCAACGATTTGCAGTCCCTGTCCAAAGGGCGCTTTATCCTGGGGCTTGGCACCCAGGTCAAGGCCCATATCGAGCGCCGCTTCTGTATGCCCTGGTCGAAGCCGGCATCCCGCATGCGGGAGATGGTGCAGGCGATAAGGGCTATCTGGCACAGTTGGGAAAGCGGCGAAAAGCTATGTTTTGAAGGTGAGTTTTACCAGCACACTTTATCCTCGCCGGTCTTTAGCCCAGAGCCCAACCCCCATGGTTCACCGGCCATCTATGTTGCCGGTGTGGGCCCGATCATGACTGAAGTTGCGGCCGAGGTGGGCGACGGCTATTTCGTCCACCCGTTTCACTCGACCGCGTCCTTTGCCAGTGTGTCATTACCGGCCCTGCAGCGTGGTCTGGACAAGGCCGGCAAAACCAGGGGGGACTATGTGGTGTCCGCCCAGGTGGTGACGGCGACAGGCCTGGATCAGGAGGCGCTCGACAGCGCGATATTTTCAGCTCGGAACCAGATTGCTTTTTACGGCTCAACCCCCGCCTACAAGCCGGTGCTCGAGGTGCACGGTTGGGAGGGGATGCAGGCCGAGTGGAACCAGATGTCCCGCGAGGGCAAGTGGATGGATATGGCGACATCTGTGACCGACGATATGTTGGAGGCCTTTGCCGTGGTCGGTACGCCCGCCGAAGTGGGCAAGAAAATTGTCGCGCGATGTGGCGGCATTATGGATCGTGTCAGCCCGGTGATTTATCAGCCGGATACTGAGTTGTTAGCGGTGTTACTTCAGAAAATTCGAGCAGCAGAATTGGAGAAAAAAGTTGGAGACTAGTAATGGATCTTGAAACGTTTAGGGGTGAAGTGCGTGAGTGGCTGGAGGCCAACTGTCCGGAATCCCAGCGCCAGCCGCCTTGTGCCAAAGAGCAGGTTTACGGTGGTCGCAAGGGTGTCTTTCCCACTGCGGATGCCGAGCTCTGGTTGACGCGCATGGCCGATAAAGGCTGGACGGCGCCGACCTGGCCGGCGGAATACGGTGGCGGTGGGCTCAGTGCGGAGCAAGCCAGGGTATTGAAAAAGGAGATGAAAAGGCTCAGTTGCCGCACCCCGCTCGCCGGTCACGGTTTATGGATGTTGGGGCCGGCGCTGCTCGAGTTCGGCACCGATGAACAGAAGCGAGAACATCTGCCAAAAATTATCCGCGGGGAGATTCGCTGGTGCCAGGGTTATAGTGAGCCCGGCGCCGGCTCCGACCTGGCCAGCCTGCGTTGCCGCGCCGATGACAAGGGTGAGTATTTCCTGGTCAGCGGCCAGAAAACCTGGACCACCGATGGCGACAAGGCGGACTGGATTTTCTGCCTGGTCCGCACCGATTTCGATGCGCCAAAAAAACAGGCGGGGATCAGCTTCCTGCTGATCGATATGGACCAACCGGCGGTCACTGTCCGGCCAATCCGGCTTATCGATGGCAATGAAGACTTCTGCGAGACATTTTTTGACAATGTCGAGGTACCCAAGGCCAACCTGGTGGGTGAACTCAACGGTGGCTGGGCTGTGGCGAAGGCCTTGTTGGTGCATGAGCGGGAAATGATGTCGCATATCCAGGAGTTTATTCCCAAGTTGCCCTATACGGTGCTGGAGTACGCGCAGCATTATGTGAGT
>CBDUUA010000171.1:0-5161 GCA_965370135.1 uncultured Cellvibrionales bacterium | reverse complement strand
ATTTTCTGTGAGAATGGCGAGGTTGCGCAGAATCTCGGCAAACCCCTGTAGTAGTAGTGCTATCGCCATGACCGGTATCAGGGTTTTCAGCAGGAAGACCGCAGGCAGGCCGCCGGGATCGGCAGATGATTCGCCGATCGACCAGGAGTCGAGCATGTAGTCCCAGCTGACCCAGGCGATAAAAACACAAAGCGGCATCAAGAATACTATCGCGCCGACACTGTCGATCCAGGCGCGGCTGCGGCGTGAGCAGCGCCGATAAAAAATATCCACCCTGACGTGGGCGCCCCGCTGCAGGGTAAAAGCCGCCCCCAGCATAAATACGGCGGCGTGTAGATAGCTGATGGTTTCCTGCAGGGCGATTGAGCCGATATTGAAGCCGTAGCGCAGCAATACTACCAGGCCGGTCACTGCCGCCATCACCAGGCACAAGTAGCCGGCCAGTTTGCCGGTGTACCGGGACAATCGATCCAGGTGACCGACAATGGCGTTGATATTGGCATTGAGAGTGGCGGATAGCATGGCGTTTCTCAGAGGGTGGCGAACCGGGCCGCATTGTACCCGAATCCACCGGCACTGCAGTGGCTGCCTTTAGCTGGCTGCTGCCACTGGTGCTATAATGCGCGGCTTTTGCGCGTGGTATCTGTCTTGGTCGATAAACAGCCGTTGATTATCCAGCTTTATGCTGGCACCCGCCCCGATGGCGAGCCCGTGGTTGAAAAAGTCGCGGTGCGTCAAAACGAAGATGGCAGCTATCTGATGTTACACTCGCCGGCCTTCGTCAGGGGCCTGGCCCGTGGTGACAGCTTTGAGCTGGTTTCGAAGCGGGCCGGCACTTTTACCGTCCTGCGGCGAGCCGGCAATATTGTGGTGCGGGTGTACTGTAAAAGCGATTCGGCGGTGCTCGATGCCGCCCTGACACCCCATGTGACCCAATTCGAAGGGCGTTGCGACATCAAGTCAGAATATTTATTGGTGTACTCGATACCGGTACAGGCCGGTTTCGACAGCATTGAGTCGGTATTTGACCAGCAGCTGAGTGGCAGCGCCGATGCCAGTTGGAGCTACGGCAATGTCTATGATGAACACAGCGGCGAGCCCATGCAGTGGTGGCAGCAAGCACCGACAGCCAATGAAATCCATTTAAAAAGGAGTTAGTTCCCGATGCTCGTTGTACTATCACCGGCCAAGACCCTGGATTTTGAAACCGCGCCGGCTATTCGCAAAAGCAGTCAGCCGCTACACCTGGACGATGCCCAGCAGTTGGTGACCCAGTTGAAACAAATGGCGCCCCATGAACTGTCGTCGCTGATGTCAATCAGCGATAAGCTCGGGGTACTGAATTACGATCGCTACCAGGCTTGGTCGAGGCCGTTTTCCTTGAACAATGCCAAACAGGCGATTCTGGCTTTCAAGGGGGATGTCTATACCGGCCTTGACCCCGGGCAATTCAGTCAGGAGGATTTTGCCTTTGCCCAGGCTCATCTTTGCATATTGTCCGGCCTGTATGGCGCGCTGCGACCGCTGGATCTTATCCAGGCTTATCGCCTGGAGATGGGCACTCGCCTGAGTACTCGAAAAGGTGAAAACCTGTATGAATTCTGGGGTGACAGAATTACCGACTCGATCAATAAGGCGGTCAAAAAATCCGGCAGCGAGGTGCTGATCAATCTTGCCTCCAACGAATACTACAAATCGATCAAACCCCACTCACTGCGCTGCGATGTGATCACACCGGTGTTCAAGGAAAACAAGGCCGGCAAATACAAGGTGGTCAGCTTCCTGGCGAAAAAGGCCCGCGGCATGATGGCGGCCTATATAATCCGCAAGCGGCTGGATTTGCCCCAGGATATCAAGGAGTTTGACGAAGGCGGCTACGGCTACAATGCCGACCTGTCTTCCGGCCGGGAGTGGGTGTTTACCCGAGGATGATGATCTAGGATGATGGAAAAGCCCTGGTCGCAAGCCTGTGACAACAACAAGAGACCTATCCTCGCGCTGCTGCAACAGGAGTTTGCCCAATGCCGCGCGATACTCGAGATCGGCAGTGGCACCGCGCAGCATGGGGTCTTTTTTGCACGGCACATGCCCTGGCTGAGCTGGCAGACATCGGATTTGCCGCAGCATCACGATGGTATTCGATGCTGGTTGGCCGACGGTCCCGCCAATACATTGCCGCCACTGAGCTTGAACGTTAGCACCGATGATTGGCCGCAACCGGGTCAGTTCGACGGCCTGTTTAGCGCCAATACCCTGCATATTATGGGGTGGCAAAGCGTACAGGATTTTTTTGCGGGTGCCGGCGAGTGTTTGTCGCCTGATGCTGTGTTGTGCGTCTATGGGCCGTTCAATTACCATGGTCGCTATACCAGCGACAGCAATGCGCGTTTCGACCGCTGGCTTTCAGATCGCGATCCATGCAGTGGCATTCGAGATTTTGAAGCGGTGAATGAACTGGCTGCTGCTGCGGGCTTCAGCTTGCGTGGCGATCATGCCATGCCGGCCAATAACCGGCTGTTGTGCTGGGAGAGATAGTGCTGGCAGAGATAGTGTCGGCAGAGGCGCTAAGCCCCCGAATCACTATCTTGCAGTAGCACCGCATTGAAACCGGCCTGGCGCATCAGGAAGGTCGCCAGTTCACTGCGGGGGCCGCCCTCTGGCGTGATGTAGTAATGCTTGGCGATATCCAGCTGGTCGAGTTGTTCCCGCAGCGTCGCCAGTGGAATGTTCTTACTGTTGTCGCGGTGCCCCTGGCGGTACTCCGGATACAGTCTGATATCGAGAATAACATTGTGCTCATCAGGTTCTTGCAGAATGCTGGCGACTTTGTCGGTGCGGGTTTTCACTACCAGTGAATCGCGAATAAACTGGTTAAAAGTCTTCTGGTTGACCCGGCCCAGTTGCCCTGCAGTTTCCATATAGATTTCGGCGTTGCGAATGGTATTGCCCACCAGTGCTTCCTCACCAAAATAGCTGCCGGGCATGAGGCTGAATTCCCGACCCTTGTAAGGGCCCCTGGGGTCGGTTTTGACCACTGCCAGGCCGTTTTTCACCACGTAGAAATAATCGCCATACTCTCCGACATTGACCACCACGGCGCCGGCTTGGTAGTCAATATCCTCGATATGTGCCAGTAGCTGCTGGATATCCCGTGCTGAGACGTGGTTGACCAGTGGTGAGTGCAGGAAGCCTGACATCCAATCGGCACTCAGGGTGGAGTCTTCCACTACATAGGCATCGTCCAACTTTGCCTCTTCAGCTGTGTCCAGCTTGTAATCGGGCAGGGGTTTCGAGGCGCTCGCCTTGTCGATGTCGGCAACGGTAAGGCGCACCACGCGACACCTGTTCTGGGCGCTGACCTGGGCATTGGGGTCGGCCATATCTTCCAGTGGAGAGGCTGCTCGTCGATCGGTGTGCTCGAAGTTGAAACGCTCGAAAAATGAAGAGCGAATTTCTATATTGCCTTGAACCAGGTAGTGGTGATAGTCGTTTTGCTGGTTCTTGCGCAGGATGGTGGCTCCCGCCTCATAGAAAATCACCTCGGCCTTGGCAAGCATTTTTTTCACCAGGTGCTCGGGCATTTCGTTGAAGGGGTTGAGGCTGGAAAGTTGTTTGATCGTTAGTACCGACATAGCAGGACGCACCGTATAACTGCAATAGTTGTAGTTGTAATAGTGAAATTCTTCCTAAATCATAGGTTGTGACAGGTTTTCCGCCGTGACCCAGGTCGCGGTTTATGGGTCGAGGGATGGCGCCGGCGTGAAGTCGGCCACAAATGCAGGTATTGCGGGGCGAGGCGGAGGCGGGCGGGGGCGGGGCAAGAGTGGGGCGTTCAGAATCCAGGTTCAATGGCCTGGTTGGTCACCTTGTTTAAACGGTAACAGGGCGCTGGCCTGTTCCATATGGGCTTGCATGTGCTGCTTTTCTTCTGCCACAAACCCGGCGATTGCCTGCCTGAAACCGGGATGTATTATCAAGTGGCTCGAGCTGGTGGCCACCGGGGTGAAGCCACGTTGTATTTTATGCTCGCCCTGGGCGCCGGGGTCAAAGCGCTTGAGGCCATGGTGTATGCAGTATTCGATGCCCTGGTAGTAGCAAGCTTCAAAATGCAGGAAGTCGCGCTGCTGACTGCAGCCCCAATAGCGACCGTATAGGGTGTCCCCCGCAGTGAAATTGAGAGCGCCGGCAATCCACTGCCCGTGCTGCTGCGCCATCACCAGGACGATGGCGTCAGCCATCGTGCGGCCGATTTCCTCGAAGAAAGCCGGTTTTAAGTAACCGCCATGACCGCTGCGTTTGGCGTAGGTCATCTGGTAGAAGCGATAGAACTGCTGCCACAGCTCGGGACTCAGCTGATCACCCTGGAAGCAGTGCAGCGATATGCCTTGCGCGGCCACCCGCAGTCGCTCCTTGCGCAAATTTTTGCGCTTGCGTGAATTGAAACTGGCGAGAAAATCCCCGAAATCCCGGTAGTCCCGGTTAAACCAGTGGTATTGCACGCCCTGCCGACTCAGTAGGCCCGCGCATTCTATGTGCCGGGCGGTATCTGCATCGGGAAACAGCATATGCCAGCTACTGGCTCCCAGGCGCTGCATTTCGCCCTCGAGGGCGAGCTGCAATTCGGCGAAGCTGTTGGCCGGTGCACACTTCGACAGCACCAGGCGGGGGCCGGTGGCGGGGGTGAAGGGAATGGCGCTAATGAGCTTGGGATAATACGCGAGGCCGCGCTGGTGATAGGCGTCGGCCCAGCTCCAGTCGAACACGTATTCGCCGTAGGAGTGATGCTTGATATAGAGTGGCATCACCCCTACCAGGGCATCATGCCGGTACAGCAGGGCGTGATGGGCTTGCCAACCACTGTTGCCGCCGACACTACCGCTGTGCTCCAGTGCGGCCAGGAAGCGGTGTTGCATAAATGGATAGTCGCTGCCGGTGATGGCATCCCAGGCCGTCGCCGGGCACTCGTCTATATGGGATATAAAGCGGATGTTCATTGCAAGGGGACTGGTACTCCATCAATATACCCTTGCCGGAGTACTAGCACTGGCGAGGGTATTGAACGTAAAATACGCGGTCTTTTATTCAAGGGCAGCCTAATGATCCCATCCTGATTCTCCTGCATAATGCGGGGCGGCAGGGTACGGTGCAGGTACGGTGCAGG
>CBDUUA010000170.1:0-5237 GCA_965370135.1 uncultured Cellvibrionales bacterium | reverse complement strand
GCCGCAGAAAGTGGGCGATGCCGTCTTCATCGTGGTGGCCGATGACCTCGGTGGCCGCGCTCTTGACATTATTTTTGGCGTTGTCCGGAGCATAGGACTCGTCGGCACACTCGAACATGCTGAGGTCGTTGTCACTGTCGCCGAAGCAAATGACGCGGGATACCCCCAGTTCCTGTTTTAACACCGAAACAGCGCCGCCCTTGCTGCCGTCCCGGTGGTGAATGTCTAACCAGCAAAGCGTGCTGTCTTCGATGGCGACACCCATATAGGCCACCAGATGTGTCTCCCTCCCGACCAAGGAGGCAACGGCTTCGAGGGCCGGTCGCGGCCCCAGGGCGCTGATATTGGTAATCCCGGCATCGCCGGGCAATTCCGACACGGGTAATACCGGCAGGCTGCGGTGTTGCCGCATCACCTCGGCCAGACCGCGCTCTGCCTCGGTTTGTAGTGGCGGATGGTACACCGCATGTTGCTGGCCTGGTTCCAGTGTAAATATAAAGGGGCTTACGCCGCGATCGATAAAGGCATGCAATACATGGCTGATTTCCTGCTCGCGCAGCAGGTATTGGTGGCTGTATGACTGGCGCCCGGGATTCCAGATGACCACGCCGTTTTTATAGACCTGGGGCAGTTCGAAGCCGTGTCCAATGAGAAGATCGCGGGCGGCATGCAAGGTGCGTCCGGTGGCAACTGTATAGGCAATATTGCGCTCACGGAGCCGTTTTAGCGTCTCGGTCGTGTAGTCAGAAATTTCGGCATGCCGGTTGAGCAGGGTGCCATCGAGGTCGAAGACGATGAGTTCCACTTCGCTGCGGAATTACTGACCGAGATTACTTTCGACGGCATCCAGGAAACCGACCATATCGACGATTCTTTCCTTGCCTGGGTCGGTGGTCTTTCCCTTCAGGTCTCCCGTTACGATCCCCTGCCCGACGGTGTTGATCAGTGCGCATTTCAGCTGGTCGGAATAGTGCGCCAGTTGATCGTTGTGCTCGCGTTTAGACAGTGTCTCGAGGGCGTTCGCAAGGGCATAAAGCAAGGCCGAGGAATTGAAATGCGCCTGTTCGCCCGAGGTCTCGATATATCTCAAGTAGAGGTCGTGGGCGGTACCATGGGGAGCTTCGTACAGCATGGTGCCGTCCTTGCTCTCGATAATGGAACTGGCCGTGGCCAGGCTGCCGCCGAGTGCCGCTGAAATATCCGAGAAAATATCACCGTCCAGATTTTGGGCGGGATACAGTGCTCTTCTGGGCGGATCGGTAATCATCTTCTTCAATTGGGCCGAAGGCCGCATGATCATGAAAGACGGTGGTGTATTATTGATCGCGAGCTCCTTGCGCGCTTCCACGATGACGGTGCTGAACACATCGTCGTAATCCATATACTCGCGCTTGAGCCCAAAATACACTTCCTTGTCATTGATAGACGCATCGCGAAAGACCTGGGCGACCCAATCCTTGATCGCCTCACGGTCATTGGACATAAACAGAATGGGATCATTTCGTTTGACTGTTCGGGCATGTTTTTCATCGCCATCGACAATGACCTTGACGATGCCGTCTTCTGTAGCCGGCAGATTAAAGCTGCCGTACTGATCGCCGCCGCCGGCGCTCATTCGCGCAATAGAGACCTGGAATTTGCGGTTTGGGATGCCGTATTTCTTGAGTGTATTCACAAGCTTTAGCAGTTTGCGTCCGGTGGTGTTATCCGGCACCCCCCAGAGCGCTCGTTGCGGAGGGTTTGCAACGATTCGCGCCGCTTGCGCGTCGATCAGCTCATAGTGATGCGCCAATCCTTTTTTCTTGAATTTTTCCTTGTACTCGCGAGCAAAAATGGCTTCTATCGCCCCCCGCATCACGCCGTCATAACCGGGAATGACGGTGTCTTTTAAGCCCAGATAAACATCCCTGCTTTCATCGATGGCGCGTTGGTAGAATTTGCGCGCCCAAGCCTCAACCTCGGTAATATCATTGGTCGCCAGTAGCCAGGGGTCGCCCTTTTTAATAAAGCGGCGGTGCAACTCCACCGGGTCACCGCTTTTGCCGACAAATACAAGCTTGGCTACGCCGGTCGCCTTGGACAGCTCATTGTAGCTGTGTCGGTTGCCTCCGCTGTCCATGGTGTCGACTTCGATGTCCCGGCCTATCCAATCCGGTGGCGGATTTTGGAGATTGTGAAACGGGATATCCTCGCGCATGATATTGCCGCCGATGCCCTTGCGGATGGCGCCATTGGGCGACTTGGTCGCCAGCTTGTCCAGATCCTCCTGAACCACGGATGGGTGTTTAGCCAGCAGTTCCTCCAATTGATCGCGGTTGACTGTCATACCGGCGTTCTTGATGCCCACGCCATATTGTTTCAATGCGTCGATAGCCTCTCGCACCACCTCGCCGTTCGACAGCAGGCGGTTTTCCGCCGACAGGTCAATTTCAATCAGGTCGATATCCAGCTTTCTGCTTACAAATTGCTCCAGGATGCGCTCGAATGCCACCTGGGCCATCTCGTCCCCGTGCAGGATGACCAGTGGCTGCGCCACCTTTATTTTGTTGCCCATGAACTCTCCTTATTTACCCTGCAATCAACCCTGCAGCTCTCATCCAGCAGCCACTCCTGCAATCCTGCAGCTCTCATCCAGCAGCCACTCCTGGCCTAGCCTAAGATATATTCGCCGGGTGCATCGCGCAGTGGCTTGTAGCCCTTGCGCGCCGCACCCATTGACGGTGGCGCACGCTCATCACCGCTGTGCTCATCCAACCATTTATACCACACTGGCCACCAGGAACCCACGTGCTCTTGCGTTTGCGCCAGCCAGGTTTGTGCATCCAGGTGTAGATCGTCGACCCCTCGCGTGCTGATCCGGTGGGTGCGCCGCGGGTGGCTGGGGCCACTGATAATGCCTGCGTTGTGCCCCCCCGATGTCAGCAGAAAGGTCAATTCGGTATGGGTGAGGCGATGTAGTTTATAGACGGACTTCCATGGCGCAACATGATCTTTTTCTGTACCGACGGAAAATATCGGCACTTTGATATCGGTTAGAAAGATGGCCTGGTCATCGACCTCGTAGCAGCCTTCGGCCAGGGCATTATCCAGATACAATTTTTGCAGGTATTCACTGTGCATCCGGTAGGGCATGCGAGTGCCGTCGGCATTCCAGGTCATTAGATCATTCATAAAGCCGTCTTCACCGAGAAAGTAGCGCTTTTGTACCGGTTGCCATATCAGCTCGGCGGGTCGCAGGGCAGCGAAGGCGCCGCCCATGCTCTTGGCGGGCAAAAAGCCTTTCTTCCACATAATCGCCTTGAGAAAAGACAGCTGACTATCACTCAGCAGGCGTTTGATATCGCCGGCCTCGCTAAAGTCGGCCTGGGAGGCAAACAGGGAGAGTGAATTCAGGCTGTTATCATCTTCGCGCGCCAGCAAGGCAGCACCCATCAATAGCAAGGTACCGCCAATGCAATAGCCCACCGCATTCACCGGGGTTTTCGGCACCACTGCCTGCACCCCCCGCAGCGCCGGCAGAAAACCCTCGGTGAGGTAGTCGTTAAAGGCGACCTCCCTATCCGTCTCCTCCGGGTTCTTCCAGGAAATCATAAAAACCGTCTTGCCCTGATCGACCAGATATTTGACCAGGGAGTTTTCAGGGGATAGATCCAGGATGTAATATTTCATGATCCAGGGCGGCACGATTAGCACCGGTTCTTTGGATACGGTCTCGGTACTGGGGCTGTACTGGATAAGCTCGATGAGAGCATTCTGGTAGATTACCTCACCCGGTGTGATCGCCACATCCTTGCCGACCTGGTAGTTGCTTGCTTTCGCATTGGGCTTTCCGAGGCGATCCCCGAGGAAATTGCCCAAACCCCGTTTGATATTGCGGCCTCTCTCTGAAAAGGTTTTGCTCAGGAATTCCGGGTTGATCAATGGCGAATTGGCGGGTGACAGCGCCTCCAGGATTTGCTCGTTGATAAAGCCGACGAATTCCAGGTGATGAGCACTGGCGCCGTCGACATCAGTCACCGCCTCCTGCCACCATTCTTTTATCAGGGCATGGGATTGCGGCAGCAGTTCAAAGGGCAGTGTTGCCAACAGTCCACGCTTCGAGTTACTGCCTTTTATCAGCTTGATAATATCGCCGACGGAGCGGCCGGCTGCGTCGGCGCCCAGAAAGCCGAATTGAATCAGTTTGCGCACCAGGCTTTGCCACAAGCGTAATTGCTTACCGGGAGACAGTGATAAATGCCCCAGCCAGTCCGTGTACGCCAACAACAGCTCCATCGGCGAGGTGCCGCTCGTTAGTGTTGCCAGTCGGGCGCGGAATTTGCGATCGAGTTTATTGGCACCGTCGGCCGACAGCATTTCATAGTCCTGGACGAATTCCCTCAATTGCTGCCTCAGGCCTGGCTGCTGCGTACTGTCTTGATCTTCCATAGTGCTGATGTCCTGTCAGTTAGTTGTGCGACCAGGGGAAGTCAATGGCCGAAAAGGATGGGCGCTACCTCGAACCGGCAACAAGGGTAGCGCCACGCTACCGGGCCCCAACGCTAATACATATGCTGTCCGCCGTTGATGGACAGGGTCGAGCCGGTAATAAAGTCGGCGTCATCTGCGACCAGAAACAATACCCCCCTGGCGATGTCCACTGCCTCTCCCAGGCGACCCACCGGTATCTTGGCGATGATTTTTTTCAGAACGGGTTCGGGTACCGAGCGCACCATATCGGTATTCACATAGCCCGGAGCAATGGCGTTTACAGTGATGCCCTTAGCCGCGCCTTCCTGCGCCAGCGCCTTGGTGAAACCGTGGATGCCGGATTTTGCTGCGGCATAGTTGACTTGACCGTATTGCCCCGCCTGTCCGTTGATCGAGCCGATATTCACTATGCGGCCAAAACCCCGCTCCCGCATGCCGTCTATGGTGAGACGGCTCAAATTGAAGCAGGAGCTTAAATTGGTCTCAATAACTTTGTGCCATTGCTCCAGTGACATGCGGTGCAGGGTGCTGTCCTGGGTGATGCCGGCGTTGTTCACCAGAATATCGAGGTGGCCGTACTCCGCCTCGATGCGTTCAACGGCGGACTTACAGGCGTCAAAATCGCTGACATCAAATTTGGCGGTAGCGATGCCGGTGGCCTCGGAGAAGGCCTGTGCTCTGGCGTCATTGCCGCAATAGTTCGCAACGACGGAATACCCGGCGTCCTTGAGCGCGATCGAAATCGCTTCACCTATTCCCCGGGTACC